>JBEAVX010000119.1:0-8041 GCA_041160755.1 Pseudomonadota bacterium | reverse complement strand
ATCGACGCCATCCAGTCGCTCTGAACGACGAAGAGGTTGTTCCAAACGCCGGAGTCGGGGCCCGGGGCGGCGAGCATCACCAGCGCCGGGTACCCTTCGCTGCGCAGGACGGTGTTGTTGTAGATCTGCACGTCGCCCAAGACGCCGCCGTTCCAGGCCGAGAGGTAGATGTCTCCTTGGAAGGCGAGGTCGCTGGCCTGGCTGTTGTTGACGCAGACGTTGTGTCGCACGACGCTGCCCGTCGTGGTGCTGCCTTCGGCGGCGAACACGGCCACGCAGTAGCCGTCGTTGTCGTGGCCGTAGTTGTACTGCACGACGTTGTCGACGTTGTCCCAGTCGATGTCGAAGGCCCCGCCGTCTACACCCGGGGAATGAACCCCGAAGACCTCGTTGTGCTGCACGGTGCAGCGGTGGCAGTCCCAGGTCCAGACGCCGTTCGGGGTGCCCACGTCGTCCCAAGGCGCGAGGCCGACCTCGTAGGTGAGGTTGCCGTGCAAGAGCGCGTCCTCAGCGCCAAACGCGACGATGCCGTCGCCGAAGACGTCGTGCACGATGTTGTTCTGAAAGGTGATCCCGCTAGAACGTGGGCCGCCCTCTCGCCAGGCCGTGCCGTAGAGGAAGATGCCCGACCACTGGTTCGTGTCCCAGGCGGTCACCTCCTCGACGAGCACGTCCTCAAACCAGCCCGACGAGGACTCAACGGTGAACACGACGAGGCCCGTGCCTTTTGCGTTGACCCGGCCGCCCTTGACCCCATGAACCTCTAGGTCACGCAGGGTGACGCCCTGCACGAGCTCATCGGCGGTGACGTACACCCCCCAGCGGGTTGAGCCGGTGATCTCCAGGCCCGAGAGGGTGATCCACGACTGGTCGGTGAGCCGCACGGCGGCCTCTCCCGAGCTCTGGAGGATCGGCGGCGGGCCGTCTCCCCAGGCGCCGACGGTGATCGGCGCGCCCTCGTCCCCTTCGCCGCTCAGGGTGAGCGTGCCTTCGCAGGTCGTCCCGGCGACAAACCACACGGCGTCGCCGGGCAGAAGCGGCTCGGCGGCGAGGCGGTCCAAGCTCGCCCAGGCCGTCTCGGGGGTGAGGCCGTCAGCGCCATCGTCGCCCGCCGCGCAGTCCACAAAACGCCCGGCGGGCGGGGCCTCCACGCAGCCCTCGCCGACGCAGAGGTCCACCCGGGTGGTGGCTGAGCGCGCGGTGCCGTCGTCGGCCTGGTAGGTGAAGTGGTCGGGGGCGCCGTCGCCGACGTAGGTGAAGGCGCCGTCGCTCTGCAGGGTGAGCTGGCCCCGCTCGGGCGGGTCTACGAGCACAACACGCACCAGCCCACGGATGGAGCGGTCGTTCGCCAAGATGCCGTCGTCCGCGCCCACGGTGAGGCTGGCCTCGTTCGTCGCGTAGCGGTCGGCCCGGGGCATCGGGACGTTGTAGTCGGCGAGGGACAACATCCACCGATGGGCGACCTTCTCGTCGCCCGCGGCGTTGGGGTGGATGAGATCGTAGGTGTCGGTGGTGGCGTCGAAGTCGGTGTAGTGATCGACGAGGCGAATCGGGGAGAGGTCGGTGGTCAGCCGGGCGGCGAGCTCCACGAACGCGGCGTTGTAGCGCTGCACGAAGGGATCGTAGGTGCCGCCCTCCCAGTGCGGGTAGTCGAGCGGGATGATCTGGGCGAGCTTGATCCAGACCTCGGGGTTGTCGGCCCGCAGGCGCGTGATGATCGCCTCGACGCTCTCCATCACCGCCGCGGGGCTGCGCTCGTAGAAGGCGTCGTTGGTGCCCAGGTGGATGAGCACGATGTCGGGGGTGTAGCCCACAAGCCAGTCGTCGAGGGTGCCTTTGTCGGCGTCCCAGTCCCCCGGCGTGGTGAGGATCTGCGCGGAGGTCCAGCCGGAGTGGCCCTCGTGGCCGCCGTCGAGGGTCTGCCCGGCGTAGTCTGGCCAGGTGTGGGGCTCGCCGTCGAGGAGCGGCGGCGCGTCTTGGGAGCCGATGAGGTCGATGTTGAGGCCGACGTCGATGATCTTGGTCCAGAGGTTGTAGCGGTAACAACCCTCGGTGATCGAGTCGCCCAGCGGCAAGAGCGCGATCGGCGGCGGGAGGTAGTCTCCGGCCTCGACGAAGGTGAAGGTCTGGGTGAGGTCGACGCCGTCGCAGTCTTGATCGACGCCGTCGTTGGGCAGCTCCGTGGCGCCGGGGAAGACGCTGGCGTCGCCGTCGTCGCAGTCGGTCTCGGCGTCGTGGCCGTCGTTGTCGGCGTCTACGGCCGAGGCGCTGTCGGGGTTGGGGGCGTCCCCTTTGTCGGCGTCACAGCCGAGGCTCAGCCATGTGAGGAGGGCCAGGGCTGGATGAGACATTTTTTGCGACAATGGACGCGACAGTGGATGCGACATGGCCAGGAGGCTCCGGGTCCTCTGTTAAATGACCGCCGGTCAGTAGCCGCGCTCCAGGCGCCACTGGGCCACCTCAGCGCTGTACCCGGCGCTCTCTAACACCTCCATCATCAGGCCGAGCTGGGTGGGGTCGTCTTGAACGAGCTGAAGCAGGTTCGTCGGAGGTTGGCCGCTGCTCGCCGTGTATTGCGACACGACGGTCTGGGCGGCGGCGGCGTCTCCGGCCACGCCGAGCATCAGGCCGGTGACCCAGTCCCGTTTGTAGCCGGAGAACATGTTCTCGCCGTCGTCCGCGATGTCCACGAGCCGCGCGGCGACGGCCTCGGGGCCACCTTCGGCCAGGAGCCGCTGGGCGTCGCTGTAGTCGCTGTCATCAAAGGTGACCGCCCGGGCCATCATGTTGATCACCAGCGCCCGGGGCACCCCGGCGGCCTCCAAGGCGTCGGTGATCGCCAAGACGTCGCCGTGGTCACGCACCCCGGCCTCACGGAACAGGAGCGAGGGGTCGGCAGAGACGGCGTCGAGCAAGGCCGGCCAGCCGGGGGTGCCCGCTTGGGAGGCGAAGAACTGGGCCCGGGCGTCGACGTCCCAGTCCAGAAGCGCCAGGGCCTCGGTGGCGGGCACGCCGAAGGTGGTGGGGTCGAGCCCCGCGTTCACGAGCTGGGTCACGGCGGCTTGGCGGTAGTCGATGGGCACGTCCGCGCCCAAGAACCGCTCGGGGTGGGCCTGGGCGAAGCTCGTGAGCTGGTCGGCGTAGGGGGTGCCTTGGAGCGCGGCGAGCATCCCGGCTTGGCTTGAGGCGTCCGGCATCCCCAGAAACATCCAGGCCACGGGGCCGGCGTCGGCGTAGGGGAAGGGCTCGCCGTGGACCTCGGCGTAGCGGGTCAAGAAGGCCTGGCTGTCGACGAGGCTGGGCAAAGCGTCGAGGTAGGCCGTGCGCTGCTCGGGGGTCATGCGGTCGAGGGTGAACGACACGTCGGCGCCGCCATAGCCGGGGCCGCCGTCGATCAGCTCGTTGAGCAGGTCTTGGGGCCCGGTCAGGGGCAGGTCCACCTGCAGAGTCGCGCCGTCACGCAGAGACGCGGTCAGCTCCGGCGGGAGCTGCTCGGCCCACTGCAAGAACCGCAGAGTGCCCTGGGCGCCCTCTTCTTGCTGCTCTGCGGCATAAAACATGCGGCGCAGCATCATGTCCCGGGTCTCGGCGTCTTGAACGTCGGCGATGAGCGCGATCATGTCGAAGGGCGAGCCCTCGGCTTTGGCGAGGTAGGGGCTCTCCTCGGTGTAGGCGCTGAGCCCGATGCGCAGGTAGAGCTCCTGCTGGATGGGCGGCAGGGTGGCGAACTCCGACGGGCTCGCGTTCGCCACGTCGGCGAGGGTCTGGGCGACGAAGAGGGGGTCGTAGGCCTGATCCCCGAACAGCGCCACGGTCTCCTCCGTGGTCATGCCGGTGTAGACGGCCAGCTCATTCATCGGCACGTCCGCCACGTCGGGGCCCAAGCTCACGTCGCCGGTCACGGGATCGAAGCTGAGGCCCCAGTCCGTGTTGTCGTTCAAGAACGCCCGCATCCGGTTCTCGATGGCCTCGTCCATGCCCTCAAGGCGCACATCCACCTCACCCTGGGACTCCAAGGCCGTGTTGATCGCCTGGAGGTCGTCCTCTTCGAGCCCGAGCGCCAAGGTCATGCGCGGCGAGCCCTCCATCGAGGCGTTGTCAAAGGCGCCGCTGGCGAAGAGCGCGCTCATCGGGTCGTTGGGGTCGATGAGATCGGTGAGCCCGTTCTCCCGGATCCAGGCCGAGTCGGCGTCCTGCTGCTGGTACATCGACATGAACGGGCCCGTCTCCGGGTTCACCGAGACGCCGGAGAGGTGGGTGTCGCGGGAGAACATCCAGCTCTCTTGCTGGTCGAGGAGCAGGTTCGTCTGCCAGTCCCCGTTCACGTTGTACAGACGATCCGTCCAGGTCTCGCGGTACAGAGATGAGGTGAGCGCGAAGCCCAAGGCGTTGAGGCTGGTGGACTGCTGGAAGGCCTGGGAGAAGCTCTGCTCGGAGTACGTCGCGCCGTTGACCTCGGGGCCGCCGCGGGTCTCCCGGGACGACTGCGCGTCGAGGTAGGCGCGGTTGGCCTCGGTGGCGTAGGCCGCGACGGCCTGGGGGTTCGTGAGATCGACGCTCTGGGGGATGACGCCGACGCTCGCCGCGTAGTCCAAGGCGCCGGGCAGGGCCTGGGCGTTTAGGTACATGTCCAGCGCGGCGCGGCCTTCAGTCGTCGTGATGTCGGGGATGGTGAAGGTGACCGACGACGCGGTCTCGTCTGTGTCACGTCCTGAGACGCCGAAGGGCCCGGCGTTGAGCCCGGCGCGGAAGGTGTCGGCGTCGAGGCTGGTGACGGTGATGGTCACGGCGTTGCCGTCCCCACGCTGCACGGTGACCTGCTCGGTGCGCTCCTCTTCGCCCCCGGCGGTCACGTTCACGGCCAAGGTGCCGAAGGTGCCGCCGCCGCCCGCGCCGCTCGTCTGCTCGATGATGATGCCGTCGCCCGGCGCCCAGCCTAAGATGGCGTCGGGATCTAGATCACTCACGGTCTCGATGCCCTCGGTGCGCCCGGCCATCTCGGCGGCGACGGCGTCGCGGAAGGCGCGCGGGTCGGTCTCGGCGAGGGTGGGGTCGAGGCCGGGGAGGTTCTGTACGCTCGTGAAGGCCTGGACGGTGAGGCTGCGGCTGAGGCTGCCGTCGGCGCCGACGACGAAGGGGCCCACGGGCACGGCGCCGCCGCCGCCCAAAGACTGCCCTGAGGTGCTGCCGTAGAAGATCATCCCCGGGTTGCCGTTGGCGTCGGGGGCCACATAGGACGCGAAGTCGGCGTCTTGGAAGCTCACCGCCAACGAGGCGTTGTAGCCGCCGTACTGGGCCGAGCCCCCGGCGTTGACCCCGGTGATCTCGCCGCCTTGGCCGAAGCTCATCGAGGCGTAGGCCAAGGCGAGGAGCTCTTGGTCGCCGATCTTCGTGCTCACGCCGAGCTGGCCGCCGGCCTGGAGCGTGCCGTTCTGGTACGAGATGCGGGGCCCCGCGACCAAGGCCGTGTCGCGGAAGCTGCTCAAGGGCACGAGTCCCGAGAACTCAACGCCGTTGTTGACCGAGAGGCTGGTCTGGGTGTGGCCTCGGCTGGCCTCCAGCTCGACGCCGCCGTTCACGAAGCTGGCGCCGCCCTGCCAGCCGGACTCAATCTGGTTGAGCGCGGCCTCATCCGCCTCGGGCTCGGCGGCGGCGGCGGCCTCGCGGGTGTCGAGGCTCACGCCGGCGGCCTCGGTCAAGGCGGCGGCCTCCTCGACGTCGACGTCGTGATCGGTGACGACGTTTCCTTGGGCGTCGAGGATGAGCAGCGCGCCCTCTCGCACGGCGGTGTCGCCCTCGGCGTTCCGCTCGTAAGGCACGAGCGCGAAGGTGCCGTCGGGGCGCTCGGCGACGTAGGCGTTCGTGAAGCCCAGGGCCTCCAGCTGGTCGAGGGTGCCCGCCTTAAACAGGGCCGAGCCTTGGTCGGGCAAGGCGCCGGGGCCGAAGAAGGTCAAGGAGCTGCCCAGCGCCATCTCTTGGTTGGTGACGCTCGGCTGGTCGGTCATGCCGTTTCGGTACACCCGGATGCCGTCGGTCCCGGCGAAGGCCATCACGGTCGTGCCGCTGTAGCGCGCGAGGTCACCCTCAAAGGTCCACATCGTCGAGGGCATGCCCATGTCGGTCCACAGGCCGGGGTTCTGGGCGAGGTAGTGCCCCCAGGCGACCTGGTTGTCGTCCCAGCTCCCCTCAAACGAGACGCCGAAGGTGGCCTGCACCTCGGCGGCGTGGGCGGCCCAGTCCTCGCTGTCGATGGCCAAGGTGGTGTGAATCTCAGCGCCGAAGGGGTTGAGGCCGTTCATCGCCGTGGCTTCAGCCCAGCCTTGGCCCAAGATCGAGTTCTGCTCGACGATGGCCGCGTCGAGCTCGGCCCCGCTGCGCTTCGCGGCGTCGATCTCCGCCCCGGCCTCCCACAAGGTCAGGCCGACCACCTGCATGGCCTCGGGGGGCAGATCTTGCACCATCGCCGGGAGGTAGGTGGAGAGGACCGCGAGCTGATCCGGCGGCAGGGTGAGGGCGCCGTCGAGCGCCGCCCGGATGGTGTCCGGGTTCCCGGTGAGCAGGTCGTTGTACAGCGCCGCGGCCTGGGGCGGGACAGGGGTGGTGCCGTCGCTGATCGCCTCGCTGAACAGGAGCCCTTGGGTGGGCGCGAGGGGATCGACGCTCACGTCCGGCGCGGCGATGCGGGTGGGGTCGGCGACGGTCACGCCGTTGACAACGGTTGTGTTGCCTGTGGCGTTCGTCGCCGTGGACGGGCTCGACGGGTCTACGGTGAGGTCGGTGGGCGGCAAGAAGGCCATCTGGCCATTCTCATCGGTGACCCCTTGGCCCTCGGCGGCGAGCTGAATCCAGACCGCGTCCCGCATCAGCTGGAGGTTCTCCAGGGCCGTGGCGTTCTGGGCGCGCTGCTCTGGCGTCATCTGCTCGATCGCGGAGACCTGGCCCTCCAAGGCGAAGTACAGCCGGGGTCCCAAGGTGGCCCAGGACGGGAGCTGGCCGTCTTCGACCAGCGGCGCGCCGGTCCAGGCGTCCTCCAAGAGCCGCACGACCATCTGCGCGTCTTGGCCGCTGTTCCCGGCGCTGGGGTAGAGCCCGCCGTAGACGAGATCGTTGACGGTCATGCGGGCGAAGAGGTCGGCCTGGCCCGCGGCCTCGTTGCCGTTGAACGCCATCGGCGCGTTGGTGACGGTCGGGGTGGCCATGAGCAGGTGGCCATACTCGGCGAGCAGGGGCAGCATGTGCGCCGGGGTGCTGCGCTCGCCGTTGATCTGCGTCTCGACGAAGCCGTTCTCATTCGCCCAGGCCTGGGGGTCGTTCTCGGGGCCGAGCTCGGCGCGGGCGTGGGGGGCGTAGTGCTGCCACTTGATGCTGTTGAGGTTCTCGCCGCCGTTGGCGTTGGCGTAGGCCCCGGCGAGCTGCAGCGCGGCGTCATCGGGCACCCCGGCGGCGAGGAGCTCCGACCACAGGCCCACCATCGTCGTGGCCGTCGTAGAGCTCACCGCGCCCTCATAGGCCGAGACGTCCATGCCCCGGGCGGCGAACTCGGCCACGGAGGAGCCCGAGGCGGCGCGGTAGTCTACATCAAGGGTGTTGACTCCATCGGCGCCCAGGGCCCCGTAACAGTGGGCCAAGAGCACGGAGTCTACGCCGGACTGCTCGGCGAGGTCCGCCATCACCCGGGCGTCGTAGACCTGATGGCCGGCGCCGTCTTCGGGCTTCATGAGCTGGCCGCCGGGCAGGCCGTGGGTCGAGAGCACGAGGCGCTGGAACTCGGCGACGCCCATGAGCGCGGCGACCTCGTCCATGCCCGCGTTGTCGAGGTGGATGGCGTTGTCGAGGTGGGGCTGGGTGGCGGCGAAGTCGGCTTGTGTGCGGATCTCCCAGTCGAACCAGCTCAAGAACAGGTTCGCGGGCTGGTCGGGGTCGAGCCCGCTGGCGAGGTCGAGGGCGGCGGCGGTCTGTAAGGCGGCGCGGTCGGCGTCGCTGAGCCCGGCGGCGCTCAGATCGCTCCAGGTCAACGCGCTGGGGTTGGACTGGAGCACGG
>JBEAVX010000038.1:0-7631 GCA_041160755.1 Pseudomonadota bacterium | reverse complement strand
CCTCCCGCAGCGCGCCGAGGGCGGCCAGATGCCCCGGAAGGTCAAGGGCGGCGTGCCTCGCGCGGTCTTCAGCGCCCTCAAACTCCAAGGCGACGGCGGTGTTGAGCCAGCGGGTGAGGGTGTCCCAGAGGCTCGGCGGGCCCTCCACAGGCAGAGCGTGCCAGCGGCGCAGGGCGCGGGCGATGTTGGCTTGGTGCTCTGGCGAGGCCATCTCGGCCGGCGTCATCGCCCGGTGACCGTCGAGCCAGCCCTCGACGCGGCCGTTCTCCAGCAGGCCGTGCAGGGGCGGGGAGACGCCCAAGGCGCTCAGCTTGGCGAAGAGCGCGTTCTCGGCCTCCCGGTCGATGACGAGCTCGGTGTTGTGGCCGTAGCGCCGCACGAGCGCCGTGGGCCGACCGGGCGCCGAGACCCGGTAGAGCAGGTTCGTGATGCCGCCCTCGACGGGCTCGATCACGGCGTCTTGGGCGTCGTGCCAGCCCGGCGCCAGGCCCCGCGCCGCCGCCAAGAGCAGCTCCGCGGGCGGATCGTCGGGCAGGCGCAGCGGGAGGCGGGGGAGCGTGGCCATGATCAGCGCCGAGGGGCCTTACGCACCTGCTGGGGGATGATCGAGAGGTCGGCGCCGACGGCGTAGGCCGGGCCCGCGTGGCGCGCGGTCTGGGCGTAGAGGTCGGCGTTCACGCCCAAGATGATGCGGCCTTGGGAGTAGGCGTAGCGCACGCCGGCCCCGGCGTAGGCGTCGAGGCGCAGCACCCGGGCGGTGTCTTCAGCGCCGATGAACCAGGTGAAGTCGTTGCGTTGGCGGCGCAGCACCAAGGTGGGGCCCCCGGCGACGGACGAGCGCTCGCCGAGCTCGAACTCGGCGATGAGCGGCACCCGCACGTCCAAGGAGCCCGAGCCGCGCACCGAGCCCGCGAAGGGCACCACCACGAGGCCATAGCCGGGGTTGAGCGCCAGGTGCAGCCGCTCGCCCTCGTAGAAGCGGTATCGCACGTCCATGCCGACGCCGACGAGGTACAGCCGCGCGCCCATGTCGAGGTTCGGCGCGACGCCCCGGCGCACGAACACCTCGCCTTGGGGCAGGGGGATGGTGCCCGTCGAGAGCGGGTTTGAGCCCTGCTGCAGGCTGCCGCTCACGCCGATCTGGGTCTGGCCGGGGTCCAGCGTCTTCGCGCCGTTCACCCGGGCCAAGGTCGAGCAGCCCACAGCGAAGGCCAAGGCGAAGGCGGCGAGGCCCAGACGAATGAGCGCGCTCACCACTGCACCCCGAGCCCGGCGCCTAAGTCATAGTCCCAGTTGTAGACGCCCCGGGAGGCCACGCCCACCTGCCACTGCCAGGCGAGGCGCTCGCCCAGCGGGCCGTCCAAGGCCACCCGGGCGCGCACGCCGAGATCGGCGCGGGTGATGCGCTCGGCGTCGGTCTCGCTCCACTCGGCGCGCGCGCTGGACACCGTGAGCGCCGGGCCCGCGCCGATGTGCACCGTCATCGGGCGGGTGCCCATGGCCAGCTCCGCCAGGGCCGAGGCCCGCACGAGCTGGGTGTTGATGCCGTAGTAGTCGTTGGACTTGGCCCGGCGGGTCAGCGTCAGCTCGCCGGTGAGCGCCCAGGGGCGCGGCGTGTACGAGGCCCACACCCCCAACGACGGCACGATGGCGTGGCGGGCGGGGGTCTGGAGCGCGAAGGCCGAGAGCTGCACCCCGGCGGTGGAGTGCTCAGCGCCCTCGACGGCGTGGGCGACCCCGCCGCCGCCACACAACAGGCTCAACAGGAGGGTCGGCGTCATGCGCAGGTCTCCGGCGTGGGGCGCTCGGGAAAACGGGCGGTGAAGGCGGCGCACAGGGGCGTCTGGAGGGCCTCGTCCTCGGCGACGGCGAGCTCCAAGAGCAGCTCCGCCCAGCGGTCGGTGTCGCCCCAGGCGGCCTCGGCGCTCCAGGCGTCTACGGCGGCGACGACGAGCACCACGGCCTCATCTGGGCTCGTGAGCGCCCGCAGATCCCAGGCGAAGGAGGCGTAGACCGTGCCCAAGGCGTAGGGGTCGTAGCTCTCGGCGTTCTCGGGGTACATCGAGGCGTCGGCGGCCGCGTCGGCGGCGACGTCGCGGGTGGTGACGCTCGGCAACGAGAGGTCGAAGAAGTCGTTGTCGTCTAAGGTGAGGGTCGCGATCATGTCGGCGAAGCCCTCGTTGAGCGCCCGGACCTGGTTGGCGACGTTCGGGTCTTCGCTCTCGTCATACGGGGCCAAGGCGAAGGCGTCCCCGGCGGTGAGCACGTTGAACAGGGCGTGGCCGAACTCGTGCCGGATGACGCCGGGGTTGGCCGCCAGGGGCAACACGGCGGGCAAGGCGTCGGGCAAGAGGATGAACAGGTGAACGCCGCTGCCCAGGTAGGCCGCGTTCTCGCCGCTGGTGAAGTCCATGCCCACAAACGCGGGCTGGTACGCGAAGTCGATGGGCCACACCGGCTCGGTGTCGACGCCGAGGCCGTTGAGGTCGGCGCGGACCTGGGAGAGCGTGTGGTAGTAGGTCCACAAGACGAGGCCGTCCTCGTCCATGGGGATGGCCACGTCGTCCACCACGTCGTAGTCGAGGTCCATCCGGCCGCCCTCGTCGTACCGGATGCCCATGTCGGCGCTGAACAGGTCGATGGCGATGCGGCCCCCTCGGTAGCCGTGGCCGAGCGCCCCCTCCATGTGCTGCGCGTCGGTCAGCTCAGGGATCGGGCGCGGGGCGACGCGGTACTCGCCGTCCTCGTCACGATCCACCGCCAGCAGGAGCGCGGGCGATGGGTCAGGAGAGCAGGCGAAGAGCGCGAGGGGGAGGAGCATCTTGGCCTCGGATCAGGGGTTGGCCTCTTGGCCCGCGTCATCCGCGGCGTCTTGGCTGGCCTCGTCGTCGCCGGGCGCGGCCGCCCCGCCCATCATGTCATCGAGGTTCATGTTCTGCGTGGCGTAGTTCATCCCGGCGATGATCTGCTGCATGGCGGTCTGCTGGGCGAGCGGCAGGGCGGACGACTCGACGCCGCTCTCGATGGCGACGGCGAGGTTGCGCGCGACCCGGGCCAAGGTCTCGTCTTGGATGGCGTCGGCGAGCATCCCGGCCCAGCGGGCGCGGCGGGCCCAGTCCAGGCGCACCTCGTCCTCGTCAAACACCAAGGCGGCGGCCTCCTCGATGATCTTGTCCAGGCCGGGGCCCGCCTCTTCGCCCTCGGGGGCACCCCCGAACAGGAGCGGGAGCGCGGACATCCCGGCGGTCAAGGCGCTGCGGCTGATGGGCCAGGCGGCGAAGAAGGGGTGGTTGGACACCACCTCGGTGTCGGCGAGGAGCTCGGGATCGTAACCCTCGGGCAAGGCGCCGAAGGGCTCGTGGACCTGGGCCGCGGCCAGCACGTCCGGGGGGACGTGGGTGATGAAGTGGGACCACTCGTGCGGGGCCTCGCCGCTCTTGGCGGCGTGCGCGGCGATGACCGGCAGCACCACGGAGAGGCCGCTGAGGAAGGGGACCTCCATGAGCGGCGACTCGCGGTTGCCGATGAGGTCTTTCCACATGGACCGGCCCGAGGACCGGCTGAGGTGGCCGTGCTGGAGGCTGTGCACCGTCTCGCTGCCGCCGCCGACGCCCATGACGACGCAGCTCCCTTCGCTGTCGGTGTACATCAGCACGAACTGGAAGTCGCCGTTCGCCGAGATCGGCGTCAGGGCGGCCCGGGGCGGCGGCATCTCTTCAGCGCGGCCCAAGGTGAACACCGTGCCGGGGCGCTTGGCCTCCTCGACGACCACACCCGCCGAGCGCAGGCGGTGAAGCCCGGCGCGACCGGCCTTCTTGAGCGCCTTCGACGCCGACTCCAGCTCCAGCAAGAGCGCGCCGTTCTTCTGCTTCACGGCGGCCTCGACGGCGGCCAAGGCGAGCTCGTGATCGAGGCCCTCAAGGCCCGCGCCCTCGCCCTTGAGCCAGGCGGCGGCCTGGTCGTATCCGGGGACTTCAGGGAGGGTGGCGCCATTGGCGAGGGCCTCGGCGAGGCGCTTGTTGATCTTCTCAGACATGGAGGGGGTCGCTCCGGGGATCGGGAGGGGGTCGAAGGGGAAGAGGAGGCCGAGCGCTCAGCGCGGCCCCTCAAGGCTGACGGCCTGGTGAACCGTCAGCGCGGTCATGTTGACGATGTCGCTCACGTCGCTGCCCAGGGCCAGGGCGTTGACGGGCTTGTTGAGGCCGACGAGGATCGGCCCGATGGCCGTGGCGCCGCCCAGGTCGCGCAGGAGCTTGTAGGCGATGTTCGCCGCGGCGAGGTTCGGGAAGACGAGCACGTTGGCGTCGCCCAAGATGCGCGAGAACGGGAACAGCTCCGTCGCCCGTTTGGGGTTGACGGCGGTGTCCGCCTGCAGCTCACCATCGACCTGCAGATCCGGGCGGCGCTCGCGGATGATCGCCAGGGCCTCGCGGACCTTGATCACGTCGGGGTCACGCTTGTGCTCGCCGAAGTCGGAGTACGACAACAGCGCCACCTTGGGCGTGTAGCCCATGCTCTCGGCCACGGACGCGGTGTTGATGGCGATGCCCGCCAAGGTCTTGGCGTCGGGGTTGGTGTTCACCGTGCAGTCGCCGAAGAACAGGCGGCGGTTCTTGAACAGCATGGCGTAGACGCCGGAGACCGCCCCGGCGGTGGGGCTGGCGCCGATGGTCTGCAAGGCCGGGCGCATCGTCACGGCGTAGGCCGTCTCTAAGCCGCCGACGAGGCCGTGGGCGAGGCCCTCCCGCACCATCATGCAGCCGAACCAGGTGGGGCTGTGGATCGACTGCCGGGCGCGCTGGCGGGTGAAGCCTTTGCGCTGGCGCAGCTCCCAGAGCTTGTCGGCGAGGCGATCAAAGAGCTCGCCGTTGTTGGGCTCGATGATCGAGATGCCGCGCATGTCGATGTTGCCTTGCTCGGCGCGCTGGAGGATCTTCCACTCCTCGCCCAACAAGACCGGGTGGCAGATGCGCTCGTCCACCAAGATCTGCGCCGCGCGGAGCACCCGCGAGTTGGCGCCGTCAGGGAAGACGATGGTCTTGTCCGAGAGCCGGGCGCGGTTCATCACCGGGCGCACGAACTCTTTGGAGCGCTCGATCAGGCGCTCCAGGCGGTCTTTGTAGGCGCCGAGATCGACGATGGGCTCCCGAGCGACGCCGGAGTCGGCGGCGGCCTGGGCCACGGCGGGGGCGACCCAGGTGAGCACCCGGGGGTCAAAGGGCTTGGGGATGAGGTAGTCGGGCCCGAACGAGAGCTTCTCTAAGCCGTAGGCGCGCAGCACCGAGTCGGGCACGTCCTCTTTGGCCAAGGCGGCGATGGCGCGCACGGCGGCCATCTTCATCTCTTCAGTGATGCGCCGGGCCCGGCAGTCGAGCGCCCCGCGAAACACGAAGGGGAAGCCCAAGACGTTGTTGATCTGGTTGGGGAAGTCGGAGCGGCCCGTGGCGACGATGGCGTCGGGGCGGGCGGCCTTGGCGTCGTGGTAGGAGATCTCGGGGTCGGGGTTCGCCATGGCGAAGAGGATGGGGTAGGCGCCCATGCTCTTGACCATGTCTTGGGTGATGACCCCGCCGACGGAGAGCCCGACGCAGATGTCGGCGCCGACAATGACGTCGCCCAGGCGCCGCAGCTCGGAGCGCTGCGCGTAGAGCATCTTCTCGGGGAAGTTGTCTTCAGTGCGCTCGGTGTGCACGAGGCCGTTCGCGTCACACAGCCAGACGTGCTCCCGCCGCACGCCGAGGCTCACCATGAGGTTCGCCGTGGCCAAGGCCGCCGCCCCGGCGCCGGAGAACACGACCTTGATCTCCTCGATCTTCTTGCCCGAGACCTCGAGCGCGTTGAGGAACGCCGCGCAGCAGATGATCGCCGTGCCGTGCTGATCATCGTGGAAGACGGGGATGTCGAGCTCTTCTTGAAGGCGCTTCTCGATGAAGAAGCAGTCGGGAGAGCGGATGTCCTCTAGGTTGATGCCGCCGAACGTGGGCGCGATGGCCTTCACCGCGGCGATGACCTCATCGGGCGTCTTCGCGTCGAGCTCGATGTCGAACACGTCGATGTCGGCGAACTTCTTGAACAGGTTCGCTTTGCCCTCCATCACCGGCTTGCCGGCCTCGGGGCCGATGTTGCCCAGGCCCAGCACGGCGGTGCCGTTCGTGACCACGGCGACGAGGTTGCCTTTGGCGGTGTACTTGTAGACCGCGTCGGGGTTCTTGAAGATCTCCCGGCAGGGCTCGGCGACGCCAGGGGTGTAGGCCATCGACAGGTCGCGCTGGGAGAGCAGCGGCTTGGTCGGGACGACCTCCAGCTTTCCGGGGCGTCCGCTTGAGTGGTAATCCAGCGCGTCACGCTCGAACGACGACATACCGCCTCCAGGTCGGTCCCCCTTAGAAGCGGAGACAGGCGACGTCAAGGCGAATGGCCCGGGGGTCGGCCACTCTCTGCGCCTTGCCGCGCGGCGGCGGCGGGGCTAATGGAGCGGCGGTCGGAGAGGGTCAGGTGTCCGCCGGTCGTGTCTTCGGGCCCGACGGGAGGAAAGTCCGGGCACCACAGGGCAGAGTGCCGGGTAACTCCCGGTCGCGGCGACGCGGAGGAAAGCGCAACAGAGAGCAGTCCGCCAGCGCGTCTCTTCAAGGGGCGCGCTCCAGAACCTGTCCGGCGCAACCCCCTGATCCCAGGGGCATGGCGGCGGCGCAGACTGGCGGGTTTACCCGGGTAAGGTTGAAAGGGTAGGGTAAGAGCCTACCGGCGGTCCTGGAGACAGGGCCGGCCAGGCAAACCCCACTTGGTGCAAGGTCGAAGTCGGAGAAAGCGGCCCGCTATCGCTCCGGGGTAGACTGCTTGAGGCCGTCGGCAACGCCGGTCCTAGACGAATGGACACCACCTCCCAAGGGGCGACCCGAAGGAGGCACAGAACCCGGCTTAAGAGCCTCTCCGACCATCCCCCTTCACGCCGGGGGCTCACATCGCCAAGGTCCACTCGCCCCGCGGGCCCAGGCGCAGCACGTCCATCGGGCAGACCTCGACGCAGATCCCGCACTGAATGCAGGCGGAGTCGCCGTTGGACAGCTCACGCTGGCGCTGGGCGTAGCTCTGCACGTCGATGCCCATCTGGCAGTGGCGCGTGCACTCGCCACACGAGATGCACTTGTTGTTGGAGAGGATCGCCACCTTGGCGAAGCGCCGGGCGAGGCGCTCCATGTAGGCCCGCAGAGGGCAGAAGAAGCGGCACCAGACGCGGTTCCCGAGCACAGGGTAGAGCGCCACCCCGGCGATGCTCGCCAGCCAGAAGTCGACGACGAGGCCATACCAGCTCTGGGCGAAGGCCTTCACGTTGTACAGCGCCCCGGCGGCGATGAACTGCCAGGCGTCGTTCAAGATCAACAAGGTGACGGGCACCGCCATGAACAGGATGAGCTGACCGGCGCCTTCAGCGCGTTTGGCGGCGGCGCCGCGCGGGGCGAGGTGGCGGAACATGTCGCCTACGGTCTCGGCGAGGCCGCCGCAGCCGCAGAGCGTCGAGCAGAACGCCTCGCCGTTGCGCCGGACGTACCAGGGGATGAGCACAAACGCCGAGAGCGCGCCCACGGCGAGCCACAGGACGGCGGTGAGGGTGTCGCCCCCGGCCCAGCTCG
>JBEAVX010000027.1:0-6179 GCA_041160755.1 Pseudomonadota bacterium | reverse complement strand
AGGCCGGGCGCGGCATCGTCGCCGGGGCGAGCTTCGACAACAACGTCATCTGCACCGATGAGAAGGAGGTCTTCGCGGTCTCCAAGATCGTCGACAAGCTCTTTGAGGTGATGTTGGCCTCCGGCGCGGTGAAGCTCACGAACCACCAGGTCACCCGCCTGGAGAAGCTCGTGCTCACCCCCGATCGGGAGCACGTCAACCGCGCCTGGGTGGGCAAAGACGCCGGGGAGTTCCTGCGGGAGATCGACGTGCCGTTCAAGGGGGATCCCCGGCTCATCGTCGCTGAGCTTCCTGCGGAGCACCCCTTCGTGCAGCAAGAGCTGCTGATGCCCATCGTCGGTGTGGTCCGCGTGAAGGACGTCCACGACGGCATCGATCAGGCGGTCCTCGCCGAGCACGGCTACGGCCACACCGCGAGCATGTACAGCAAGAACCTCGACGCCTTGCACCGCATGGCCCGGGTGGTGAACTGCTCGATCTTCGTGAAGAACGCGCCGAACTACGCGGGCTTGGGCTTTGGCGGCGAAGGCTTCACCTCCTTCACCATCGCCTCGCCGACGGGTGAGGGCCTCACCACCGCGCGTGACTTCACCCGCGTCCGCCGCTGCACGCTCGCCGGCTACTTCCGGATCGTCTGATGCTCGGAGACGCCTTAGGGCTCGTCGAGCTGGGGTCTCTGGCGCGGGGCTATCGCGCCTTAGACGCGTTGACCAAACGCTCCCCGGTGACCGTGCTTGAGGCGAACCTCGTCGAGCCCGGCAAGTTCCTGCTCTTGTTCTGCGGCGGCGTCGCCGAGGTCGAAGAGGCGATGTCGGCGGCCTTGGCCGTCGCGGACGGCGCGCTCATCGACCAGCTCCTGCTGCCCTTCGCCCACGCCGCGCTCTTGCCGGCCTTGGCGGGCCAGGTCGAGGTGGGGACGCCCGACACCCTCGGTGTGGTCGAGGGGCGCACCCCGGCGGCGACGCTCTTGGCGGCGGATCGGGCCCTCAAAGACGCCGACGTGCGCCTCTGCGGCCTGCGGGTGAGCCCGGGCTTGGGCGGGCGCGGCGTGTTCGTGATCGCCGGGGTTCAGCACGACGTCGAGGCCGGCCTCGCCGCGGCGGCGGCCCAGCTCAACGCCCGGGGCGCGTTTCACGCCGTCGAGCTCATCCCCCGGCCCAGCGACGAGCTCGTGGCCCTGGTGCTGCGGCCCGCGCCGTTCTCCCTCTCCCCGAACCTCCTCCGAGGCGCCTGATGCAGCTCGCCCGTGTGCTCGGCGTCGTCGTCGCCTCGGTGAAGCACCCGTCTCTGACCGGCGTGCGGCTCCTGCTCATCCAGCCCCAAGACCACGACGGCCTGCCCGATGGTGACCCGATCGTCGCCGCCGATCCGCTCCAGGCAGGGCCGGGTGAGCTGATCGAGTGGATCACCGGGCGAGAGGCGGCCTTGGCCTTGCCCGACACCTTCTCGCCGGTGGACGCCACGGTGATCGCCATCGTTGATCACCACCACCCCAACGCTCAAGCCAACAGAGGCGCGCCATGATCCTCTGCCGTGTGTTGGGCAACGCCGTCGCCACGGTCAAACACCCGGTCTACGTCGGGCGCACCGTGCTCATCGTGCAGCCCGTGCGCCCCGACGGCGACGCGCGCTTGGGCCGGTCGTTCCTCGCCGTGGACGCGGTGGGCGCCGGGGAGGGCGATCTGGTCTTGTGCAGCCGCGAAGGCAACACCGCCCGGCAGCTCTTGGGTGGGCCAGACGATCCCTTTCACAGCGTCGTCTTGGCGATCATCGACCGAATCAACACCGCCGCGGGCGAGGTCCGGGGGCCCGGTCCTGGCCCCGACGGCACCTGAGGCTCACCGTGTCTGACGCCCGCTCCGCCACCGAGATCCTCGTCAGCGAGGACGGCCGCCGCGCCTTCCGAGTCCCCCGGGGCTTCTCCCCGACGCCGGGGGAGCTCGGCCTTCGTGGCCTCGACGGCCCGCTGAGCGCGTCTGAAGAGGAGCTCGCGGGCCTTGAGCTGCCCGTCTCCGACGCCTTGGCCGAGGTGAACGAGCGGCTAGAGGAGGGCTACGAGGAGGCCCGGGCCCTGGGCCGTCACCTCATGGCGCTGGCGCGCCTCGCCGCCTCGCTGCGTCGTCCCGAGGTGGAGGAGCGGCTGGGCGAGGCCACCCGCGCGTCGGAGGACGCCGCCCGCCGGGTGCGTGAGGCCTTGGGCGCTGAGGTCCACGACGAGGCCCGTCCAGAGACCCGGTCGGAGCCTCGCGCCGACGCCCGCCCCGATGAGCTGCTCGGCGAGGCCGCGCGAGAGGTCGGCCAGCGCCTTCGTGGGCTGTTCCAGTCGCCCGAGGTCACCGCCGCGCTCTCGACCTTGGGCGCGCGCCTGCAAGACCTCGCCGGGAGCCTACAAGACGAGGCCCGGCGCCGCAGCGAGCCCCAGAAGCCCCGCGACGAGGAGGTCTGAGCCGTGTCGCACCCTGAGGAGCGCGCCCGCGCCGCCTTGGTCGTCGTCTCCCATCGCCTGCACCGCGCGGGCTGGGTGGCGAACCACGACGGCAACGCCTCGGCCCTGCTCGACGACGGCCGGATCGTCGCCACGCCCACGGCGGTCTCTAAGGCCGAGGTCACCCCCGAGTCGCTGGTGACGCTCAACGCCGAGGGCGCGGTGATCGGCGGCACCCGCAAGGTGTTCTCGGAGATCGCCCTGCACCGCTGCGCCTACGGCGTGCGGGAGGACGTTCGGGCGGTGCTGCACGCGCACCCGCCCTACGCCACGGCGATGGCGGTGGCCGGGGTGGGCCTCGGCGCGCCGTTTATGGCCGAGCCCGTCGTGTCCTTGGGCCGGGAGATCCCGCTCATCCCCCACCTGCTCCCCGGCGAAGACGACGCCGCGCTGGCTGAGGCCCTCACCCGCGCCGACGCCGTGATCCTCGGCAACCACGGCGTGCTCACCGTCGGCCCCGATCTTGAGACCTGCCTCTTGCGGTTGGAGCTCGTGGAGCACCTCGCCAAGATCTTCACCCTGAGCCTGCCCCACGGCGGCCCCAGGCCCCTGGACGAGTCGTTGGTCGACACGCTCCAGGCCAAACACGACCAGCTCTTCCCCAAGCGCCTTCGTGACTCGGATCGGAGTCACGTCGAGGACGAGGCGCCGAGCGCGCCCTTGGCCCGCGCCCAAGACGTCGTGAAGGACGCCCTGAGCCGCTTCCGCTGAGCCTGGCCCGCCGCTACTGGGTGACGCAGGTCTCGACGAGCAAGGTGACCGTGGCGGGGCCGATGCCCTCGACGCGGTCGAGGTCGGCGCAGGTGGTGAACGGGCCGCGCTCCTCACGATCCCGCAGGATGGCCTGGGCTTTGGACGGGCCGATGCCGGGGAGCTGCTCAAGGTCTGAGAGGGCGGCGGTGTTGATGTTGATCTTGCCGCCCGGGGACGCGGGGGCGGCGGCCTTGGGCGCGGGCGCGGCGCTCGTCGTGGGTCTCGATCCGCCCGTGTTCCCCGTCGTCGTGGTGGTGGCTGGCGCCGCGGGCGCGACGGCGCCGTCGCCAAACTCGACCAGGCCGTTGAGGTTCGTGAGCGTCGCCGGGCCGATGCCGTTCACGGCGTCGAGGTCGTTCAGGGCCTTAAACGGGCCGTGGGCCTCGCGGTGCTGAATGATCGCCACGGCCTTGGACGGGCCGATGCCGGGCAGCGTCTCTAGTTCAGACTGGCTCGCGGTGTTGATGTTGACCCCCGCCGCCGCCGTTCCGCTGAACAGGAGCGCCAGACCCAGGAGAACGCCTTGAATCAGAGAACGCATCGAACCTCCGCGCAGACCGGTTGAGGGGGCGCTCGGGCCGCTCACAGCTCGATCTCGTCAGGGAGATCGGCGCTGCGCGCGGCGAGGCGCTTGAGGCGCTCCGTCGCCTCTTGAAGCCGGGCTTGTTCTTCGGGGACCGGCTCCCCGTGATCACCACCAAAGGCCATGGGCTCAACAAAGGCCTCCCGAAGCTCCAACACCAGGCCCTCGTGGGCGCCGGGGGGCAGGGCGGAGAGGGGCACGTTGAACCGCACGCCGCCGTGCTCCAGCACCGCGAGGTCACCCTCGATTCGGTCAACGGTCAGGCGAGGGCTCATGCAGGCTCCAGAGTCATGGCGCGCTTGGGCTCGCCGTGGCCGCGAGACCGGGCTGTGTGCCGCCCCAGCCGCCGCCGCTCACGGCCGGGCGCGGCGAGTAGGGCAGACCGTCGGTGACGTACACCCCTTGGCCCGTCGAGACGACGGTGATGTGGCCGGTGAGGTCGGTGCGGTAGATCGTGGCCCCCGCTTGGCTGAGGCGCTCGATGGTCTCTACGCCGGGGTGACCGTAGGAGTTCCCCGCGCCGACGCTGATGAGGGCGATGGTCGGCGAGAGAGCGTCCAAGAAGTGATCGCTCGTGGAGTGGCGGGAGCCGTGGTGGGCGACCTTGAGCACGTCGCAGGTCTCGACCCCCCGGCTCAGCATGGCGCGCTCGGTGTCTTCTTCGCTGTCGCCGGTGAACAAGAAGCAGTCGGCGCCGTGATCGACCCGCAGGACGACGGAGTTGGAGTTCAGATCAGAGCGGGTGTCTTTGAGCGGGGAGTCCCCGGGCCAGAGGACCTGGACGGTGATGCCGTCGTCGAGCTTGTAGACTTGGCCCGTGCGCGCGGTCTTGTACGTCACCCCTTTGGCCTCGATGGTCTGCATCAGCGAGGTGTAGGTGCGGGAGGTGTGGGGCATCCCGCTGTCGATGTACATCCCCACCTCAAACCCCTCGATCACCGGGCGCATCCCGCCGATGTGATCGGCGTGGGCGTGGGTGGCCACGACCAAGGCCAACGACTCCACCCCAAGGGCCTGGAGCTGGGGCGCGGTGTCGTCGAGATCGTCCCCGGCGTCGATGAGGACGTGTTTTCCGGCGGGGGTGGTCAGGAGGATCGCGTCACCCTGGCCCACGTCCATGACGTGAACCTTCAGCTCTCCAGCGAGCGCGGCGCTGAGGAAGAGCGTAGCGAGCAACGGCCCTCCAGACGGTCAGGAGATCATCACCACGGGATCACAAAAGCTCTTGGAACCAGATGGTGCGGTTCGTGTAGTCGTAGCACCCGATGTACCGCTTGCCGCCAGACGAGATGGTCTCGTTGTGGAAGCCCAAGGCCGCGTCAGCGCCGCCCAGGGTGTCAACGCTCCAGGACGAACCGTCATTCCGCGCGAGCAGGAGGTTGTTCTCGTTGCCGTCAAAGTAGAGGATCGACGGGAAGCTGCCGTTGAGGAAGATCTCGGAGTCCGCGCCGCGGAAGTCGCCGGAGTCGATCGTCTCGATGGACCAGCTCGTGCCTGAGCCCCGGGCGAGCTTGAGGTCTTGGTTCGCCGCGTCTTGGTAGGCGATCATCAGCTCGCTGCCGGTGTGCACCATCGACGGCCACTGGCCGACGTCGCCCTCGGAGTCGACCACCACGGTGACGTAGTTGCCCGCGGTGCCCGAGGCGAGCTTGAGATCGCCGTTCGCGGCGTCGTAGTAGGCGATGTACTCCACGCCGTCGTGGATGAGCAGGCGGGCGAAGCTGCCGACGTCGGCCTCCCGGGGCTCCTCTTCAGAGCCGTCGGGCGGGATGTAGTCGGTGCCCTCGTCCACCACCTCACCGACGAAGGACGTGTCCTTCCAGTGGGCGATGCGGAGCTGGCCCTTGTAGCGGTCGTAGTGGGCGACGACGGGGTTGTTCGACGCGTCGAGCTGCAGGGAGCTGAACAGGCCGGCGTTGGGCGTCACGCCGCCGCCGACGTCGGCGATGCCTTTGGTGTAGCTGTTCTTGCCGTCGCGGCGGGCGTAGAGGAGCGCGCCGTTGATCGCGTCGTAGTAGGTGATCCAGGCCGTGCCCGCGGCGTCGATCGCCAAAGAGGCGTACTTGCCACGATCGCCAGAGTCGAGGCCGTTGTCGTCGGCGAAGCCGTCGATGCGCTCCTCGGCCCAGGTCAAGTCTTCGCCCTTCATCGTGCCGATGCGGAAGGAGAGGCCGCCCTTGGTGCGATCGTAGTAGGCCATCGCCGGGCTGCCGTCAGGCATCGTGCGCATCGAGAGGTACTGGCCGATGTCGTGGGGATCCTCGACGATGGGATCTGGGTCCGGCTCGGTGACAACCTCGTCCCGACAGCCCTTACAGGCCTCCAGCCAGATGCTGCTCACGACGACGAGGAGAGCGG
>JBEAVX010000004.1:0-3556 GCA_041160755.1 Pseudomonadota bacterium | reverse complement strand
CGGGGTTCACGGCGTAGGCGCCGGTGAACACGCCGGTCTTCTCGCGCTCGGCGGAGAGCTGGCGGTCCATGTCCGAGCGGTTGCGGGCGGCGTTGACGTAGGCCTCGACGGCCTCCCGGCGCTCGGGGGTGGTGAGCTGGGCCACGAGGGGGTGCTCCGGCGCCAGCACGCAGTAGGTCACGCCGAACAGCGTGTCGGGCCGTGTGGTGTAGATCGTGAAGCCCTCGTCCGAGCCCTCGACCCCAAACCGCACTTCAGCGCCTTCAGAGCGGCCGATCCACTGCCGCTGCATCTCCAGCACGCCCTCGGGCCAGTCCAGGCCGTCGAGGTCGTTCAACAGGCGCTCGGCGTACTTCGTGATGCGCAGCATCCACTGCTTCATCACCCGGCGCTCGACGGGGTCGCCGGTCTCGACGTACTTGCCGTCGACGACCTCCTCGTTGGCCAGAACCGTGCCTTGGGCGGGGCACCAGTTCACCGGCACTTCAGCGAGGTAGGCGAGGCCCTGCTCGTGGAGCTTCAGGAAGATCCACTGCGTCCAGCGGTAATAGTCGGGCTCGCAGGTGCTGATCTCCCGGCTCCAGTCAAAGGAGAAGCCCAGGCGCTTGAGCTGGTGGCGGAAGTTCTGAATCCACAGCCGGGTGATCTCGGCGGGGTGGCGGTTCTCGCGCATCGCCGCGCGCTCGGCGGGCAGGCCGAAGGCGTCAAAGCCGATGGGGTTGAGCACGGCGTAGCCCTTCATGCGCCGCTGGCGGCAGACGATGTCTACGGCCGTGTAGCTCTCGGGGTGCCCGACGTGCAGGCCCGCGCCGGAGGGGTAGGGGAACATCACGAGGCCATAAAACTTGGGCTTCGTGGGGTCTTCAACGGCGCGAAAGACCTGCTGATCCTCCCAGGCGGCTTGCCACTTGGGCTCGATCTGGGCGGGGTCGTAACGGTACTGCATGTGCGGAGGCTCCGAGGCGTCGTCGGACCCTAACCCGAAACCCGCCGTCGCGGGCGGCCCCGCTCACACGCCGAGGCTCGACTCCAAAGCCCCCAGGTGCGAGCGGAGATCGGCGTCGGTGGGCTCCATCTCTTTGATCTTTTTGCAGGCGTGCTGGATCGTCGAGTGATCGCGCCCGCCGAAGGCCCGGCCCAGATCGGGGAACGAGAGGTTCGTGTGTTTGCGGGCGAGGTACATCGCGACCTGCCGCGGCACGACGATGCCCTTGAGCTTGCGATCGCCGACCAGATCGTTGACCTTCACGTTGTAGTAGCGGGCGACCTCACGGAGGATCTTCTCCGGGGTGATCGCCTGGGCCTCTTCAGCCAACATCCCGCCGAGGTGGCGCCGGGCGAACTCGATCGTGAGGCGCTCGTTGTAGAAGCGGTGCAGGGCCGCGAGGCGGTTGAGCGCGCCCTCAAGCTCGCGGATGTTGCCCCGCAGGCGCGAGGAGATCCAGGCCGCGAGCTCGGGCGGCACCTCCATGTTCAGCGCGTCGGCCTTCTTGTGGAGGATCGCCGTCATCGTCTCCACGTCCGGGGCCTGGATGTCGGCGAGGAGCCCACCCTCAAAGCGGGTGCGCAGGCGGGGTTCGAGCTTGTCGATCTCCCGGGGCAGCACGTCGGCGGTGAGGATGATCTGGCGGCCGGAGTTCTTGAGCGACTCGAAGGTGTGGAAAAACTCGGCTTGGCTGCGGTCTTTGCCGGAGAGGAACTGGATGTCGTCGATGATCAGGCAGTGGGCCTGCTGGCGGTACCGGGCCCGGAACTCCTCCATCCGCTTGAAGCGCAGGGCGCGGATCATCTCGTTCACGAAGTCTTCAGCGGTCGTGTAGACGATGCGTGAGGCCGCGTTCTGTTGGAGGATGCGGTTGCCGATGCCCTGCACGAGGTGCGTCTTGCCGAGGCCCGTGGACCCGAAGATGAACAGCGGGTTGTAGTTCTGGCCGGGGAAGTCGGCGACGGCCAAGGCGGCGGCGTGGGCGAACTGGTTGCATGAGCCGACGATGTAGGTCTCGAAGGTCTTGTCGGCGGGCAGGTTGAAGCGGCGGGAGAGATCCTCCTCACCGAGGCCGCCGACGTCATCCCCGCCGCCGCCGTGGGCGCCGGGATCGTCCAGGGCGGGCTCGTCGGGCTCGACGGCCTGCTCCACGGAGAACCGCAGGCGGACGTGCATCCCGACCACCTCGGTGAGCGCGTCGGTGAGCGCGCCCTCGTAGTTGTCTTGCACCCAGTCGAGGTAGTACCGGTTCGGCACCTCCAGCTCGACCACGGCGCCGACCTGGCTCACCCAGCGGATCGGGCGGATCCAGATCTCGTAGTTCTGCGCGCCGACGCGCTGCTCAATGCGTTTGCGGGCTCTCTCCCAGATCTCGCTCATCAGAGACACGACCCCGATCGCGAAGGAGGCAAAGACCACCTCGCGGGCTGACAAGACCAGAGCGCGCTGGTCGGCGGCGAACCCCTCGACGATATCCGATCCCGTCGAGAGGTACAAGGATCGAGGGGCTACGCGATCCTCCCCCCCTCGCGGGCCCCGCTTGCGCTGGCGGGAGGGATCGGATAGCGGTCGAGGCTGTAGATTCAGCGTCTGCGCGGCGCGCGACGATGATCCCCACGAACCCTCGCTGCCCCCTCTCGGCGACCACCGCCAACGTCGGGTCACGGCCCCGGAGCCTCTCATGAGCAAGCGTACCTACCAGCCGTCCAACATTCGTCGCAAGCGCACCCACGGGTTCCGCGCCCGCATGGCCACCCCGGGCGGCAAGAAGGTGATTCAGCGCCGCCGCCTCAAGGGCCGCAAGAACCTCGTCCCGACCATCGCCACCAAGCGGAGCTGAGGCTGGCCCACCACGACGCTGACGCGGCCGACGCTGCGCCCAAGGATCGGCGGTTCCCCCGATCGATCCGGCTGCGACGCTCGGCTGACTTTCAGCGGGTGCAGCGGCGCGGTCGCCGTGTGCGTGGTCGCCACCTCCTTGTTCTCTTCTCCCCGGGTACGGCGTCGAGCTCACGGTTTGGGCTCGTGGTCAGCCGAAAGGTTGGCAACGCCGTGGCCCGTAACCGGGTGAAACGATGGCTTCGCGAGGTGATCCGACACCACCACAGGACGCTCACCGACCTGTGGGATGTTGCGATCGTCGCGCTGCCCCAGGCGGCGACGGCGAGCTTACGGCTCTTGGAGGCGGACCTCCTGGACGCCTTTCGTCGTCTGCCCCGAGCCGGTGGATCGCGGCGGGAATGATCCTCCTCATCCGCCTCTACCGTCGTTTGATCTCCCCGCTGCTGCCGCCCGCTTGCCGCTTCTGGCCCTCGTGCTCAGCCTATGCGCTCGAAGCGGTTCAGGTGCACGGTCCTTGGCGAGGCGGATGGATGGCGACCCGGCGGATCGGTCGTTGCCATCCTTTTCATCCCGGGGGGCTTGACCCGGTGCCGCCTGTCTCCGCGGAGCGCTGCTGCTGATGAAGCCTGAGAAGAACGAGCTCGACCAGCGCGCGATCGTCGCGGTGCTCTTGTCCCTCGCGGTCCTGTGGGTGTGGGGGGCGATGAACCCCCAGACGCCGCCCGTGGC
>JBEAVX010000903.1:0-3942 GCA_041160755.1 Pseudomonadota bacterium | reverse complement strand
GTGTGTAAGGACACATCGACGGCTTTGCGGTCGTGGGGGAAGGTGAGGGTTGGGTCGGCGCCGAGGATCGAGCGCGCGCGGGCGGCGTCGACGGGCTCGGGGGCGGCGGCGTTGAGCACCGTCCAGATGCGGCGTGGATCTTGGCCCAGCGCCTTGAGCGTGTGCAGCGCGCGCTGGGCCGCGACGAGGGAGGGGGTGTCGGCGCCCATGACCAAGAGCGGCTTTGAGGCCACGGCCAAGGCCGCGAAGCCGAGCTCGCTGCCGCCGGTGCCCGCGTCGATGACGACGTGGCTGAACATGCGCCGGATGATGCCGATGGACTGGGCGATGTCGGCGACGTTCAGCGGCGGGGCGCCGGGCTTGAGGGGCTGGGCGAACACCGAGAACCCCAGGCTGTGCCGGGGGACGGCGTTCTGCATCCACTCATCGTCGATCATCAGGCTCTCCCGCACAAGCGTGCGTGGGGAGACCGTGGTGTCGAGCTGGAGGTAGACGCCGATCTCGCCGAGGTACGGCGAGAGATCGATGAGCGCGACGCGCAGGTTGGGGTCGATGGCGAGGGCCCCGGCGATGTTGATCGCCAAGGAGGTGGCGCCAACGCCACCTTTTGAGCCCAAGAGGGTGATGACCTCGCCGCCGGGGATGTCGCTGCGCTGTTCTTCGGAGAGCTTGACGAAGGTACGCGCGAGGTCGTCGTCGTCTTTCCCGACGACGATGAGCGCCCGCGCCCCCAGCCGCATCGCCTCGCGGGTCAGGGTCACGTCCTCGACGTGGCAGAGCAGCACCAGGGCCGTGTCGGGGAGCTCCGAGCGCATCCGCCGGGCGAACTGAATGCCGACGCCGTCGGACTCCGCGAGGTAGAGCAGCACCGCCTGGGGCCGCGCGACGAGGAGCGGGGACATGGCGTCCCGGGGATCTTCACGGACCAACGCCACATCCACCACACGGCGCAAGAAGGCGTGTAGCTGACGGGCGTGGTCTTGTGGGAGGCCGATGATGGCCGTGCGGACCTTGTTCTGCATAGCACCCAGACCAGAGGCCGCGGACTTAACCTGTTTGGCGCGGGACGGTGAGCGGATCGTGCTGCGAGAGGCTCAATAGCGCGCGCTGAGCAGAAGATCCCGCCCGCTGAGGCCCCCCTCGGCGGCCCGGCGCAGGCGCTGGCCCAGAGATTCGCCCCCGGCGACGAGCGCCTCGACGGGGCTGAGCAGGTGGCGCTCTTCAGGGCGGGCGCGGCCAAGCCCCCGGGCGCCGATCTCCGTGAGGTCTCTGGCCCAGGCCGCGAAGGTGCGGCCGCCGACCTCACCGCTCAGCCCTTGGCGGCAGGCCGTCTCGAAGCGGCTCTGGAGGGTGCCGGAGCGGCTGAGCTCGGCGGCCAAGGCGTTCGCCTCGTCCAGCGCCACGTCGTCGTAGATGAGCCCGGTCCACAGGGCGATCCCGCCGATGGCGATGGGCAAGGGGCAGGCATCGGCGCCGCGCACCTCGATGGTGCGTTTGACCCGGACCTCGGGGAACACCGAGGTGAGGTGCAGCTCCCAGTCCATCGTGCGCGGGAAGTGGCCGTCGAGGCCCTTCTCCATGTACTCGCGGAAGGTGCGGCCCTTGGCCTCGGCCCAGCGGCCCTCCTTCAAGTAAAACATCATGGGCACATCGAGGAGGTTGTCGACCCAGCGCTCGTGGGTGTAGTCCTCACGCAGGGCCTCGGGGAAGCCGGTGCGGGCGGGGTCGGTGCGCGTCCAGATGTGGCCACGGAAGCTCGTGTAATCGCTGAGAGAACCCTCGTAGAAGGGCGAGTTCGCGAACATCGCCGTGGTCAAGGGGCCCAGACGGCTGAGCGCGCTGACCTTCTTGGCGCAGTCGGCCTCATCGGCGAAGTCGAAGTTGGCCTGGAACGACGAGGTGCCCTTCATCATGGCGTGGGCGAGATCGCCGGTCTCGCCGAGGTAGTCGCGCATCACCCGGTAGCGGCCCTTGGGCACCCAGGGGATGTCGCGGATCTTCGCCGTCGGCGTGAGGCCCAGGGCGATCATGTGCAGGTCGAGGCCGGCGATGATCCCCTGAATCTCGTCGAAGCTCGTCTGGGTCTCTTGTTGTAGGTCGAGGAGGCGCTTGTGGGGGGCGCCGGAGAGCTCGATCTGGCCGCCGGGCTCTAAGGTGGTGCTCGCGCCGTTCCGGCGAAGCTCGATGAGGTGGCCGTCCTCTTCGCGGGGCTCCCAGCCGTGGCGGCGAACGAGCTCGGAGAGGACCCACCGCACGCCGTTGGGCTCGTCATACGCCAGGGCCCGGCCATCTCCCCAGAGGAGGATCCGCTCGAACTCGCCGCCGACGAGCCAACGATCTTTGGGCGCCCCGTAGCCGTGAAATCGTTCGATGAGCGCGCTGCGCGTCACGGGGCGGTCGTCATCGGGGTTCAGCGTGGGGATGGCGGACATGATCGGGCTCCGTGTCGCGGCGACGCCCGATGTTTCGCACGGAGCGGGCCTTCGTCAAGGTGGGGTGCAGGCGCCCCTGAGATGCTCGCGCTGGGCCCAGGTCGCGCCTATAATGGGGGCATGAATCGCCTCGCCTCGCTGCTCAAGCGCTCCTTCGTGACCTCCGCCCTCGTCGCCCTGGTCGGCTGCGCGCCTCGGCTGTACGACGACAGCTCCAAAGAGACGGGTGAACCGGCGCCCTTTGAGCCGCCGGTGAACTCCTGGCCCGTGTGCAGCGAGGAGATCCCCGGCGATCTGAACGGCGTGGGCTTCTCGACCGGGGACGTCATCCCCAACTTCTCGGGCCCCGATCAGCTCGGCGCGACCCTCGCGCTGTACCAGTTTTATGGCTGCATCACCGTCGTCGACATCTCGACGATGTGGTGCGCGCCGTGCCAGGCCCTCGCCGAGGACGTGGACGAGACGGCGGCGGAGTACGCCGATGATGGCGTGGTCTACCTCACCGTGCTCGCGCAGGATCTGGAGGGCAACGTGCCCGACTCCGCCGATCTGGGCGCCTGGGCGGAGGGGTTTGACATCACCCAGCCCATCGGCGGGGACATCGGCGAGTGGTATCGCGGCGTGGTGACCACGAACACCTTCCCTCGGGTGATCCTCGTCGGGCGCGACATGACGATCCTGGAGGCCGACGTGCCCGCCACCGACGCCGAGATCCGCGCCGCCATCGAGTCGCACCTCTGAGCGAGGGCGCCCCGGTCACTCCACCCGCTCGATGATGTGTAGGCCGAAGGGGGTCTCGACGAGCGCCGAGCGGCCGCCGACGGGCAGCGCGAAGGCCACCTCGTCGAAGGCTGGGCCGAGCTCACCGCGCAAGAACCAGCCGAGATCGCCGCCGTGGTTGGCCATCGGGCCGTCCGAGAGCCGCGCGGCGACGGCGTCGAACGCCTCCCCGGCGGCCAAGGCGGCCAGGGCCTCTTCGCCGCGGGCCTGGGCCTCCTCGCGGGTGCGGGCGGCGGCGGCGCTGTCTTTGGGCACCCCTCGGGCCCCGGCGTGCTGCACGACGACGTGGCGCAGGCGGATCTCGTCCAGGGACTCGCGGCGGATCACATGGAAGCCGAACTCGCTCTCGACCACGGGGGGCACACCGCCGATCTCGACGCTCCAGACGGCGTCCTCGAAGGGCTTGACCCATCCGCCGGGCTCGGCGCTGCCCAAGAAGCCGCCCCGCGCCGCGCTGGCGTCTGAAGAGTGCTGTCGCGCCAAGGCGGCGAGGTCGCCCCCGGCGAGCACCTCGGCGCGTAGGGCCTCGGCCTTGGCCTTGGCCTCGTCGCGGCTGAGGTTCTTGCCATACGGCGCGCCTTTTGCGCCGTCGTAGGGGATGAGGATGTGGCGCGCGGCGGCGCGGGCGGCCCTCGGCGCGGCGGCCGGCGGCGGGGCGGCGGGTGGCGCGGCGGCGTCAGGGCTGGGCGTGGCCGTCGCGCTGGGCGGGAGGCCCTCGGAGGAGGGGCTC
>JBEAVX010000717.1:0-4805 GCA_041160755.1 Pseudomonadota bacterium | reverse complement strand
AAACGTGACCGATGTTCGGGTTCCATGCGGGTGATCACGCAGGTCAAATCCACCGCGTCGGGCACGTCCGCGGCGCGGGTGGCGTCGATTCGGCACCACCCGACGATCCAGGCGCCGCCGCCGGGGGGCGCGAGGGCGAACCGCACGGCCTCGCCCAAGGCCAGCCGCATGCGTGTGCGGAGGCCGAGGCGATGGGTGTCGAGCCACATCGTGGCGCCCGTGCCGCGCGATCCTGCGCGGTCGAGGGCGACGGGTACACGAATCTCTGCGCGCATGGTCTTCCTGCCGAACGAACGCTGGGATTCTCTACTCACGAGCGCGAAGGCGCAAGCGCCTCCCGCCGCGATCAGGTTAGCTGAACGGTGGCGGGCGTCGCCATCCCGGTGGAGGCCCCGGTCTTCAAAACCGGTAGAGGCGCGTCGAGAGGCGTCGCCTGGTGGGTTCGACTCCCATCGCCCGCCGCCACTCTACACATCTGACCGCACGACAAAACGGCTAAGATGTTTGAACAACTGGAGGCCGAATGGACGATGTCATTCGTGAGGCCCTACATCTTCCGCTTCCAGAGCGCCTGCGGCTCTTGCGCCTTCTCTCCGAGAGCATCGAGGCCGCATGGCTTGTCGAAGATGAAGAAGGAGATCGCCTCGACCCGCTGAGCCCTGCCGAGGAGGCCGCGCTGAACGAGCTGGCGAGCCGCGCGGCCCTGGAGCCGTCGCGTCCCCTTGAGGACATCGTTGCAGAGCTGGGGCTTTGACCTGGACGGTTCGCCTCTCCAAGACGGCAGAGCGAGATCTCCAAGGCCTCGACCGTCGGACCCAGGCCCGCGTGGTTCAAGCGCTCCGCGATCTGGCCGTTGACCCCGAGCACGGTCCGAACGTGCAGAAGCTCACAGGCGTAGAGCGTTGGCGGCGGCGGGTAGGGGACTACCGCATCGTCTACGAGCTCTAGGCTGACGTGATCGTCGTGCTCGTGCTGACCATCGGCCACCGCCGCGAGGTCTACCGCTGACCGCGCGCCCTAGGCCCCCGCGCCCTCGGCGATCCAGTCCCGGACGAGGTTGAGCGTCTCCTCATCGAGCGGCGTGCCCGGCGGCATCAGCTCACCCTCAATGTCTGGGCCGCCTTCGAGCTTGTGGATGAGGTAGCTGGCGTCAGGGTCGCCGGGCACCACATAGGGCACGCCGCTGACGCCCTCGCCGCCCAGGAGGCGCTCGCGGTCGTCGGGTGTGCCGTCGAGGGTGAGCCCGCCCGTGCCGCTGCCGTGGCAGCTTGAGAAGGCGCACCCGGCGATGACGGTGTCGCTGACCTCTTGGAACGCCACGGGCTCGGCGGCGCAGGCCGTCAGGAGGGGGAGGAGCAGGGCCAGACGCATGTCAGTTGCCGTCGCTACAGATCCAGGGGAGCTTCGCCGGGTACACGAGCGCGAAGGTCACACACATCTCGTGGGGGAAGACCAAGTCTTCGGGCTCATCGTTGAACCACTCGCAGGTGGTGGTGAGCTGGTCGCCCGCCTCAAACACCAGCTCGCCGGGCTCAAACTCCAGCATGTTCGGCGCGTCGCGGTAGACCGCGTCCCACACGGGCTCATCGACGAGCACCTGCTCGGCGCCGTCGCCGCTGGTGCGGGTGGTCTTGAACGACTTGCCCCACTCGTGCATGTGACCGCCCATAAACAAGGCGTTCACGGGCTCTTGGTCCCAGGTGCAGGTGAAGGTGCGGGTGTAGCTGTCGGTGCCGGCGGGGATGACGAAGTTGTCGGAGCTGAGCGCGAAGGGCGCGGCCCAGGTCTCTACCTGGTCTTCGGGGACGATCTCAAACTGGGCCTCGTCGTGCACGAGGATGTCGTCGGCCGTGGCGTTGATGTAGTGCGCCTGCATCACGAAGCGCTGACCGGCCTGCAAGAGCACCGCCATGCCATCGGGCAGGTCGAGCTCGTTCAGGGTGACGTCCTCAAGGCGCTCCAAGGTGCCGCCGAAGATGACGGGCTCCATGTTCTCCATCTGGAGGTCTTCGGTGGCGGTGCAGTCCCAGGTCTCGCCGTCGGGGATCTCCCGCTCGGGGGTGGTCGTGCCGAACATGACCAGGTGGTGCCCGCCCGGGCCCTGGTAGTTCATCATGTGCACGATGCCCACGTCGTCCCCGGTGTAGGTCAGCGCCGTGCACATCTGGATGTCGCTGTAGGCCGGGATCACGAGGTCAGGCGTCTCGAAGATGAGCGCGCTCTCCGAAGGATCGGGGTAGTCCACGCGCATGTCGACGGGGCCGGTCTCCTCTTCGGGGGCGTCAGCGCAGGCGATGGAGAAGAGGGCGAGGAGGAGCGGAGCGCGCATGGGGGCACCTCAGGGGTTGCGGAAGCCTAAGAAGATGACGCCCTCGCTGACGGTGTTCGCCACGACGAGGAGCTCGTTGTCGAAGGGCAGGGTGACCGGGTCGCCGGTGTCGGGATCGGCGCTCTCGGGATCAGCGTTGTTGTCGCTGTCAAAGAAGCCGAGCGCGGTGACGTAGCCCGAGGGCAGACCCTCCACGGTGAGCAGCACGTCGGTGGGCTCAAACGAGCTGAGGTCCACGGTCTCGACGAAGACGCTCGCGAGGGCCTCGGCGCCCTCATCGGGGCCCGCGCCGGTCACCTGCTCGCTGAGGTACAGGCTGCCCCGGAAGGTGCCCACCAAGGACTCGCCGTCGGCGAGGATCGCCTCGCCGTAGTCGTCGTCGATCTGCATCCGCAGCGCGAGATCGCCAAACCCCTCGACGGGGGCGGTGTCTACGGGCGGGGCGGTGTCGTCCGGCGTCTTCTCGGCGCAGGCGAGGGTGATGAGCAGCGCGAGCGGCATCGAGGCTCCTGGGGGTGCGAGGCGAGAGTATAGCCCAAGGCCGCGGAGGTTTGCGATGCCGCGTGGCGCCGACCGGGCGCGTCAGAGGCCGAGACGCTTTCGTAGACGCCAGAACGTCGTGCGGCTCACGCCCAGGGCGGCGGCGGCGCGGTCAAGATCGCCGTGGTTACGTTCCAGGGCGATTCGCACCCGCTCCCGCTCGTCGTCTTCGTCGGCCGGCGCGCTGCGGCGGCCCATGGGCGGCGGGCGGGCCTCGCGGAACTCCGGCGGCAGCTCATGCAGGCCGATCACCGGGCCGCGCCCGACGGCGAAGGCGTACTCGACGACGTTGAGCAGCTCACGCACGTTGCCCGGCCAGGCGTGGTCCAAGAGCGCGCGCATGGCCTCGGGCGAGAAGGCCGTGACCCGTCGGGGGCCGCGCCGGTTGTGCTCGTCGAGGCTGCGCCGGAGCAGCAGCTCGATGTCCAAGGGGCGCTGGCGAAGCGGCGACAAGAAGATCGGCACCACCCGCAGGCGGAACATGAGATCCTCCCGGAAGCGCCCGGCGCGAACCTCCTCACGCAGCGCGCGGTGCGTCGCGGCGACGACGCGCACGTCCACCTCGACGGGCTCGTTCGCGCCGACGGGCACGAGCACCCGCTCCTGGAGCACCCGCAAGAGCTTCGCCTGCAGCTCCAGGGGCAGCTCGGCCACCTCGTCCAGAAACAAGGTGCCGCCGTCGGCCTGGGCGAAGATGCCACGACGGGCCGTGACCGCCCCGGTGAACGCGCCTTTGGCGTGCCCAAAGAGCTCGCTCTCTAACAGAGACGGCGTGAACGCCGCGCAGTTGACGGCGATGAACGGCCCGTCTCGGCGACGGCTCTCCAGGTGGATCGCCCGGGCGACGAGCTCTTTGCCCGTGCCGCTCTCGCCGCGCACGAGCACCGTGGCCTCGGTCTCGGCGACGTTTCGGATGATCTGGAAGACCTGGAGCATCGTCGGGTCGCGGGTGACGAGGCCATGAAACTCCGTCGCCCCGGCCGTGAGCAGCTCCGCCGAGCCCAGCGTCGTCGTGGTGTCTAAGGCCAAGACGTGCATCGCGCCGTCGGGCTGCTCGTCGTGGCGCAGCATCCGGGCGTAGTGGCGCACCCGCACCGTGGCGCCGTCGGCGCGGGTGACGCGCACGCTCACGCCGAAGGGGCGTAAGCCTTCACCATCACACAACAAGCCGTCGGGGCAGGGGTCGCCGAGGACCTCCTCCGAGGCGTACCCGAACAGCCGCTCGGCCTCCGACGACCAGAACAACACCCGCCGCGCAGAGTCGGTGATGATCACCGCGGCGTCTGGGATCAAGGCCGCGAGGGTGGTCAGGGGTTCAAGCAGGTCGCGGCGGCGGACCCACTGCGCGAGATCGGGGTGGTGTTTCATCTCTGAAACCTACCGAAACGGGCCGTGAACCGCAAGGGCCCTCCAGCGGCGGCGCTGGGGGCGGCGCACGCGCGGGTGGGTGGCACAGCCCTTGCTTTGGGCTTGACCTCGCTCCCCGCGCGGAGCCTTCGTCTCCCCCGTCCCACCTGGAGCGCCGATGATGTCCCAGCGCCTGCTCGCCCGCGCCGACGCGCCCGCGCGTGGGGTCCGTGACGTCTCACCCCTCGTCGTGACCCTCCATCTGCCCGAGCTGACCGTGGTGGATGTCCGTGAGCCCGACGAGCTGAGCGGCGAGCTCGGCCACATCCCCATCGCGGTGAACGTCCCGCTGGGCGGCTTGATCCCCACGGCCAGCGCTTGGGATCGCGCCGCGCCGCTTTTGTTGGTCTGTCGCAGCGGCGCGCGCTCGTCGCAGGGCGCCCAGGCCCTCGGAGCGCTGGGCTTCACGGCCTTGTTTAACCTCGCTGGGGGGATGCTCGCCTGGGACGCCAACGGGCTGCCGCGCGCCCGCGACCCGCAGGACACGACCCAGCGCCTGTTGGCGATCTTGGGCCTCGCGGAGCATCCG
>JBEAVX010000876.1:0-7857 GCA_041160755.1 Pseudomonadota bacterium | reverse complement strand
CAGTCGAGGTCGTCGGTGGCTCCGTCGCCGTCGGCGTCCGTGGGCGCCTGGGTGTCATCCAAGTTGGAGTCCGTCGTGGAGTCGTCGTCGGAGTCCTCGTCGGAGTCCGTCGTGGAGTCCGTCGTGGAGTCCGTCGTGGAGTCCGTCGTGGAGTCCTCCGTGGAGTCCTCCTCGGTGGTCGAGTCCGCGTTGGGCTCCTTGTCTCCGCACGCGAGCGTGCACGCCAGGAGGATGAGCCAGGGGGTGTTGCGCATCTTGGGCACCGTCAGGCATGGGGGCGGGCGCTCGTGGAGTCCCCGAGCGCTCTATACGACACTCTACCACCCTCCACCGGATCACCCCAACAAGCTTTAGGCGTGCAGCTCCTGCGCCCCAGGCCGCAGGACCGCGCCTTCGCCGGGCCGCTTCACGTCCCAGATGAGGCCCAGGCGCTCCAGGACACAGACCACGGCGTAGCCCGGGTCGAGCTGCCACCAGGCGAGGCCCATCCGCGCGGAGCTGGGCCAGGCGTGGTGGTTGTTGTGCCAGCCCTCACCCATGCTGATCGCGCCGAAGAGCCAGTTGTTGCGACCCTCTTCGCCGCAGTCGTCCATCTGATAGGCGCGGTCTCCAAAGCGGTGGGCGCAGACGTTCACGAACCAGTGGCCGAGGATACACACGCCGACGCGACCAAACACGCCCCACACCACCATCGGCAGGCCGCCCACGGCGTAGAACAGGACGGCCCAGGGGAGCTGCTGCCAGCGCCATGTGGCGTCGAGGAGGCGATAGAACGGGTCATCGGCGAAGCGGGACGGCACGCCCGGGGGCAGGCGGCGGGCGTCATCGACGGCGACGTGGTCGTTGCACAAGACCCACCAGAAGTCGCGGAGCACACCGTGCTGGTAAGAGTAGAACGCCGGGGCGGCGCGGCGGCTCTGCCATGTGTCGCGCAGGTAGTGGACCTCCATCAGCCCAAGCGGGCCGCCGAGGCCGCAGAGCGACGCGAGGTACGCCATGAGGCGCTCGACGTTGGGGCTCGCCTTGAACGCGCCGTGGATGAGCCCCCGGTGAAGGCCGACGGAGTGCCCCACACAGAGGCAGATCGCCGAGCTCAGCGCCCAGACGAGGACCGCCGGGGCGTCCACAAAGAAGGGACCGAGCGCGAGCCAGAGGCCGACGTTCAGCGCCAGCCAGGCGGTCTTCACCGGGCTCCAGCGGATCTCGCCCGGCAGGATGGGCAAGGGCTCGGCGTGGCGTTCAGCGTGGGCGTCGTCGAGGGGGGACATGATCGCTCCGGTCTTGGGCGATGAGAGAGCAAGGAGCGTGCCAGGGCCACGTCGCGCAGGGGAGGGGTGTGGAGGCCGGTCGTGCCTCGGCGCGCTGTCTACGTCGTCGCGGCGCTGTCCACGTCGTAGACACCCGTGACCTCGGCCCAGCGTGTCTCCAAGAACAGGCGCACGCCGACGCCGGGCGCGTAGAGGGGGTCCAGCGCCTCGTAGGCCGCGCGGGCCTCGGCGTAGCTCCCGCAGGGCAACACGCCGCTCGTGGCCAAGATCACGAGCGCCACCGACGTCGAGCGTGAGCGGCCCTCGTTGCAGTGGATGACGAGGGCGCGGCCGGAGGCGCGGTGCTCGGCGGCGAAGTCGCGGGCTTGGTGGAACATCAAGGGGGAGAAGTACTTGGGATCCGGGGCGTCGACCATGTTCAGGATGAGGTGCCGCCCGTCCCGCATGAAGACCTCGTGGGGGTGATCCTTCGGGGCGCTGCGTGTGGTGTAGCCCAGGGCGCGGCGGTGGCAGGGGTCCTTCGCCGCGTGAATCACGGCGAGGTCGTCGCCGGGATCGGCGTGCAGGCAACGCTTGTCCGGGGTGCCGTCGATGAAGATCCCGGGGAACACCTGACGCATCGGCACCTCGGCGCCAGGGTACCCGAACCGCGTGCGCCTCGGTGACCGCGCACGTTAGGAGCCGCCGATGCTCTCGCTTCTCCTCACCTTGCTGTCCTGCGCCGAGCCACCCACCTGCGCCGGGGAGCGCCTCTTCGGCGCGCCGAACGAGCGCACGGGCCTCGACGCCTCCACCTGCGCGCCCGTCTGTGAGGACTGCGGCGGCGCGCCGTGGTCCCCGCCGAGCTACGACGCCGCCGACTTCGCGGCCTGGCGCGCCCTCACCCATCAAGGCGCCCCGGCGCCCCTCACCGAGACGCCCTACGGCGGCGCGGACCCTGTCGCCCCCGGCCCCGACGCCGTGTGCGCGGTGATCCTCGACGGGGCCGGCGGCTACACCACCCAGAGCTTCGAGTCGAGCCGCGCCGCCGCCCGCGCCGGGGGCGTTCCCACCCACTTCGGGGTCTGCGGCCTCTGCTCCAGCCTCGCCGATCTCGCCGTCTACGCCGAGACGCCCGACCTCACCGAGCCCGTGCGCGCCTGCGGCTTGGAGCACCTCGACGGCGACGTGGTGAAGCTCACCGCGTGTATCCAGGCCATCGGCTTCACCCCGGCCTGCGCCTCCATCTGGGCCTACAACACGCTCAACACCCGCGCGGCGTGTCTGGAGGAGTGCCTGGAGGCCCTCGATCAGCCCTACCACAGCGCAGACGGCGCCTTGAACGACTGCTTAGTCTGTGACGAGGAGGAGAGCGGGCCGGTGTTCCAGGCCGTCGCCGGGCGCACGCGCCGCAACACCGGCCTCGCCTCGTCGATGTGCCGCCCCTGCGCTGAAGTGCGACCGCTCACCCACGACTACACGCCCTAACGGCGGGCTCAGACCCGCAGATCGACGAAGCGTTGGGGCTGATGAAAGTCGGGGGCGGCGCCGGGCAGGGGCGTGAGGCTGAGGTAGCGGCGATCGGCGCCTTGGCCATGAATCGCCGTGGCGTTCACCCGCAGGGGCCCCGTGGGCAGGAGGCTCTGGGGGATCGTCGCCTCGGCGATCCAGCGGCCGCCGACCTGCCGTGTCGTGACGGTCAGCGGCAGCTCGCGGCCGACGATGTGGCGCCGCCCGGCGAGGATCAACACGAGGTGATGCCCGTGGGGGCCAAGCTCAAGCTCCAGGTAATGCACGCCGTCGTCTCTCCCTGGCCCGGCGATGAACAGCTCGACGACCTCGTGCTCCCACAAGGCCCAGGTGGGGCCCACAGGCGCGTCAGGCGGCGGATCACCGTGCATCGGCGCGTTGACGTGCAGGGCGAGGCCGTCGTCGACGCGGTGCAGCGTGAGCAAGGCGACCTCGTCCGGTCGGGCGGGGCCACCATCCCAGGCGCGGGTGATGAGCATGGGGGCGAGCAGGCTTGGGGACGTCGGCGGCGTTGTAGACATAGGCGCCTCTAACCCAAACCCCAGCGACGAGCGGACGACCGCCCCGGACTCGTCACCCCACCGCCCCTTGCCCGCACAGGGTCAACCCGGCTACATGGGCGCCGCCGAGTCCGGAGGCCGAAGATGTCCGTCGAGTCCACGATCCCTGTCGTCCACCTGCCCGATTACACCGAGGACGACCCCGCGGCGCGGGTCGGCTTCATCGACACCCTCGGCGCGGGCCTGGAGAAGTTCGGCTTCGTCGCGGTCACCGGCCACGGCATCCCCGCGGACACGCTGAACGACGCTTACGGCCTCGCCCGGCGGCTCTTCGCGCTCCCCGCCGAGGTGAAGGCCAAGTATGAGACGCCTGAAGACGGCCGCCAGCGCGGCTACACCGCCTTTGGGGTCGAGCACGCGAAGGACCAAGAGGTCGGGGACCTCAAGGAGTTCTGGCACGTCGGCCGCGCCTTGGGCAGCCAGCACCCGCTGACCTTGAGCGGCAAGATCCCCAAGAACCGCTTCCCCGCCGAGCTCCCCGACTTCGGCCCCACCTTCACCTCGCTGTTCATCGAGCTGGAGAGCTTCGCCGAGCTGCTCCTCGACGCCATCGGCGAGTACCTCAGCCTGCGCCCGGGCCTGTTTCATTCTCTGACCAAAGACGGCAACTCCGTCCTGCGCGTGATTCATTACCCCGACCTGCCCGGCGGCGCGGTCCCCGGCGCAGTTCGTGCCGCCGCGCATGAAGACATCAACCTCATCACCATCCTGCCCGCCGCCACCCAGCCCGGCCTGGAGCTGCTCACCCGCGACGGCGAGTGGATGCCGGTGAACACCCCGCCCGACGTGATGATCTGCGACACCGGCGACATGATGGCGCTGCTCACCGGGGGGCGCCTGCCCGCCACCACCCACCGCGTCATGAACCCCCACGATCAGGACGGCGGCCGCCTCTCGATGCCGTTCTTCATGCACCCGCACCCCGACCGCCTGCTGCGCCCGCTGCACCGCAAAGACGTCGAGCCCGTCGTGGCCTCCGAGTTCCTCAAGCAGCGCCTTCGGGACATCGGCGTGATGTGAGCGCCGGTCAGCGCCCGCAGGCCCCGCTCCAGTACGCCCCGGGCCCAACGGCGCGGAGGCCCTCGGCGAGCAGGTCCGTGGCCTGGGCCCGCCCGGTGTTGTGCAGGTGAAACTCGCGGCTGAAGGCGTCTGGCGCCAGGGGCGCGCCGCGCAGGTCCACGACGGAGACGCCGCGCTCGACGAGCCAGCGCCCGGCCTCGTCCTCGGGGGTGGTGCGGCAGGGGGCGTCTTGTCGGCGGCGATCAAAGGGCACGACGACGATGAGCCTCGCCTCGGCGGCCGCTGCGGCCTCGACCAGGAGCGGCAGCACCGACACCGCCGGGGCCAGCTCCTCGGCCTCGACCACGGCGCGACCGGGGAGCGCGCCAGGAAGCGGCCCTGAAGGCCCCGCCACCGGCCCGGCCTCGGCCCCGAGCTGGGTGAGCGTCTCATCCACACGCACCGGCACGCCGCTGAGCGCCCCCGCGACACGAAGGGGCGTGGCCGTCACGGCGCTGAGGAGCGCGGACCGGGCGCGGGTTCGGTCGCGGCGCCAGAGGTCCAAGGGTGAGACGGCGCCGCCGAGCGCCAAGGTGGTGAGCGGCGCGTCGGGCGCGCGCAAAAGCTCCACGAGCAGGGCCCGATCGGTCTCTGAAGGCAGTCGCCCGGCGAGCAGGTTGTGCGTGGGCATGAGCACCACGAGCGTCGCGCCGCTGTCGGGGGGGTGATGCCGCAGCAAGGCGGCGACGTGGGGCCCCAAGGCGCCGTCAATCGCGGCCTGGGCGACCTCGTTGACCTGGAGCCGCTCGGCCAAGCGCGCGGGATCGACGACGCTCTGGGCCACGGAGTTGCCGAGCACGATCCACGGCGCCCCGGACGTGATGCGCTCCACGGCCTGAGACGCCCGTGGGTTCTCCACCCGCGACGCGAGCGCCCGAACCCCGACCGCCGCGAGACCCAGCACGGTCAGCGCGAGGGCCAACCCCAAGGCGAGGGCCTTTGGCGTGGGCTTCACCCACGGGTCCACCAGCGGGGTGACCGGCTCAGAAGCGGAAGTAGAGGAAGTCACTCTGCGTGCTCCGGGCCATGAGGAGGATGAGGGACGCGGCGAGGGCCCACCAACCAAGCTCGACGGTTGGGCGCCAGGGCGAGGTGGCGATCGTGCTGGCCCGGGCCTCGATCGCGCCGCCGAGGGCCAACAGGCCGCCGCCGGCCACGGTGACGCCGACGAGCGCGTAGACGGTCGGCCAGGCCCGGCTCCAGCCCGCCCAGGGTGCCGTCTGTAACACATGGCGCAGCGTGTCGGCGTCTTGCATCCGGAACAAGAGCCAGCCGAACACCGTGCAGGTCAACATCAGGCCGATGCGCACCAGACGCGGCGGCGAGATCGGCGAGCGCTGGCTCATCCCGCGCCAGAGCGTGAGCAAGGTGGCGTGGTAGGCTCCCCAGAGCACAAACTTCCACGCCGCGCCGTGCCAGAGCCCCGAGATCAACAGCGCCCCGAAGGTGGCGAAGGTGCGCCGGGCCGCGCTGGGGCGGGTCTCCGTGGAGCCGCAGAGCGGCAGATACACATACTCATGAATCCACGACGAGAACGAGATGTGCCAGCGCCGCCAGAAGTCCGACGGGCTCTCGGCGAGATACGGTCGGTTGAAGTTGTGGGTGAGGTTCACGCCCAACATGCGCGCCGTGCCCCGGGCGATGTCGGTGTAGCCCGAGAAGTCAGCGAGGATCTGCACGGCGAAGGCGGCGCTCGCCATGAACAGCACAGACGGCGGCGGCTCACTCAGCACAAAGCAGCGGTCCACATAGAGGGCCACCTGATCGGCGACGACGATCTTCTTGACCGCGCCCCACAAGGCCAGAGAGAGCCCCGAGGCGAGCTGGCTCGGCGCGGCGTGGCGCGGTCGCTCCAGCTGGGGGAGCAGGTCGCGGGCGCGCTCGACGGGCCCGGCGACAAGCTGCGGGAAGAAGCTCACGAAGAGGGCCACGTCCAGAAACGACCGTCGCGGCGAGAGCTTGCCCCGGTAGACATCCAGGGTGTAGCTCAAGGTCTGGAAGGTGTAGAAGCTGATGCCCACGGGCAGAGCGATGTTCAGCGTCGGCCAATGCACCACGAAGCCCAAGGCCGTGAGCGCGTCGCCGACGCTCTGCACAAAGAAGCCGAGGTACTTAAACGCCCCCAACATCCCCAGGTTGCCCACCAAGCTCAGCGCGAGCAGAGCCTTGCGGCGGTCAGGCCAGCGCGCCATGCCCAAGGTGACGCCATAGTCCAAGAGCGTCGAGGCCAGCAAGAGCCCGAGCATCCACGGCTCGACCCAGCCATAAAACACGGCGCTCGCCACGAGCAGCACGGCGTTCTGAGCGACCCGCCGCCGCTCCCCCACGAGCGGCATCCCCCAGGTGACCGCCAGCACCAGGGCGAAGAAGACCAGGAACTCCTGCTGAACGAAGGTCACGGTGCCTCATGCGCCGGGTGCTCGGCGGAGAGTGTACACCGAGCGGGCCGAACTTCGGAGGCGCCCAGCGCGAACGCCCTTCCTGCAGGGCAACTCAGCGGTGTCGCTCACTTGACTTTGGCGCGGGTCGATCGTAGAGTGAGCGCTCAAGGAGCGCAGGAGTCCCCATGTCCAAGGCCGAGACGATCGCCCGAGAGTTGGCGAACGCGCATCGCGAGGCGGATCCGCTCACCTCGCACATCCTCTACTTCCCCACGGCGCAGCAGGGTGAGGTGAGGCTCCTGGAGGTCTCTTCAGAGCTGCCGCCGCTGGGAGAGGCGGTGCCTTACCGCTACCGGGCGGCCCCTGAGCACGGCGTACCGTTCCCGGTGGTCCTCATCCTGCTCGCCGAGGCGGACTGGGCGCAGGTTCAGAGCCGAACGTTGCCGCTTCCCGAAGGATGGGACTTGACCACGGCGGAGGCGATCTGAGCTCCCTGGCACCTCGGCTGTGGGTCGCGGCTTGGGCGGCGCAGGTTCAAGCGGACATTGACGCCGCAGAGCGTCTCGTCACGGAGGGAGTGTGCTCCTCCACCGTCTGTATGCTCTTGCAGATGGTGTTTGAGAAGCTCACGAAGATGGCCTACTGCCTGGGCGGGAGCACGTTCCCACGCGAGCACGGCTGCGTGGAGTATCTCGTTCGTGTGCTCAAACGTAGCCCTCAGCGCAAGTCAGTCTACCTCCCCAATCGGGACGTGCTGGAGCTGGTGCTAGACCTGGAGGCCCTGAACCCGTCCGTGGCCAAGGCCAAACGTGCGTTAGACCCCTCCCGCGTGGTCCCTCAGCTTGAGTACCCTTGGGAGGACGTGGACGCAGGCCGGGTGATGAGCCCGGCGACGGATCTTCCGATCTTGGCGCGGCTTCAACATCCCCAGGACCAGACCTTACAGCGCACGATCCTCTTCGCGAAGTTCCTCGCCAAGAACCTCCCCGACCTCGTCTAACCCTCACTCCCCCAACGCCACCCCGATCTCCTCCTCGGGGATCACGCCGCCGACGCTGAGCACGCGGCCCTCCCGGGAGA
>JBEAVX010000868.1:0-3403 GCA_041160755.1 Pseudomonadota bacterium | reverse complement strand
GTCCAAGGCCGAGACACTCTGGCTGGGCGTCATGCGGGGGATGACCAGGTCCGTCCTGCAGGTGCAGAAACGCCCGACGTCGGGGCGCGCGGCCTGGGTGTTCACGCAGGAGGCCCAGATCAGCGCCTTGTTACGGCTCAGCCGCTTCTCTTCTTCAGTGACCGGCGCCGGGGGCGCCTCGGCGCTCGGGGTGACCGGCTTGGCGCGGCAGGCACGGTCGGCCTCGCTGAACATGGCCTGGCCCTCTGGGGTGTCGAAGAGCTCCGCCGAGGTGACGAAGCTCATCTCTTCGACAAAACAGGCGCAGAAGCTCGCCTGATGCGCCTTGTTGTCGCTCACCTTGGCGGCGTGCTCGATGTAGCAGATCTGTTCGAGCACGGCCTTCTTGTAAAAGTCGTCGTCCCCGGCGAAGGCCGACGACACAGAGGCCAGCATGAGCGTGACGGCGGAGAACATCAGGGCTCCTGGGGCGCGGCGGGCGCTGGCGGCAGGGTGTTGTCAGCGGTGTTGTCCGCCGGGGTCTCATCGGGGTGCAGGGCCGACCAGATGCCCCAGGCGAGCTGGGGGCCGATGCCGGGCACGTCGGCCAAGGTCGGCAGGTCGGCGGCGAGCACGGCCTTCATGCTGCCCAAGTGGCGCAACAGCGCCTTCTTGCGGGTGGGGCCGACGCCGGGCAAGGCGTCGAGGGCTGAGGTGAAGGTGGACGTCTTGCGCTGCTGGCGGTGGAAGGTGATCGCGAAGCGGTGGGCCTCGTCGCGGAGCTGGCGCAGGAGGTTGAGCGCCGGGTCGTGGTCGGGCAGGCGCACGAGCTCGTCTTGGTCGGGGAGCACGATCTTGTCCACGGCGTCGTGCTCCCCTTTGCGGCGCTCGGTGCGGGGCTTGGAGAGGCCGATGATCGGCTGGTCCTCAAAGCCGAGCTCGGCCAAGGCGGCCCGGGCGGAGGAGAGCTGGCCTTTGCCGCCGTCCACCACGACCAGATCGGGGAAGACGCCCTCTTCAGCGGCGCGGCGGAAGCGGCGCTCCAGGATCTCGTTCATCGTCGCGAAGTCGTCGGCGCCCACAACCGTCTTGATCTTGTAGTGCCGGTAGTGTTTTTTCTCCGGCGCGCCGTCGATGAACACCACACACGAGGCCACGGGGTTCGTGCCCTGGAAGTTCGAGTTGTCGAAACACTCGATGCGGTGGGGCGGCTCGGCGAGGTTGAGCAGGGTGGCGAGCTCCTCCAGGGCGCGGCGGCGGCGGTCGGCCACGTCGTTGCGGCGGCGGAAGCGGTCCCGGGCGTTGTCGGCGGCGAGGCGCTGGAGCCGGGCCTTCTCGCCGCGCTGGGGCAGGCGCACCCGGAACGCCCCGCCGCGCCGCTCCCGCAGCACCTCCGTGAGCGCGTCGAGGCCTGAAGGCTCCAAGGGCAGCAGGATCTCCGGCGGGATGAGCGCGCCCTCGCCATACCAGGCGTTGATCCATGAGGAGAGCCGCTCGTTGGGCTCCCCCGGCGCGTCGTCAAACTCCAGGTAGTCGGGCTCCAACATCTTGCCTTCACGCACCGGGATGATCGCCGCCACGCCCCGGTCACCCTCCAGAAACACGCCCCAGACGTCCCGATCGGCGAGGTCCGGGTCGGCGACCTTCTGGCGCTCCAGGGTGCCCTCGATCTCCTTGACCAGATCCCGCAGCCGGGCGGCCTCCTCAAAGTCTTCGCCTTCGGCGGCGGCGAACATGCGGTCCTTGAGGCGCTGGATGAGCTCTTGGTCGCGGCCGCTCACCAAGAGGAGGGCTTGGTCGATGAGCTCGCGGTAGGCCTCGGGGGTGGTGTGGCCGGGCACGCAGGGCGCGACGCAGCGGCCGAGCTGGTGCAGCAGGCAGGGGCGGGCGCGGCCCTTCATCACCTGGTCGGTGCAGGTGCGCAGGGGGAAGGCGCGCTGCAAGAAGGTCAAGGTCGAGCGGGCGCTCTGGGCGCTGGAGAAGGGGCCCTGGTACCGGGCGCCGTCGTCGCGCACCTTGCGCACGAGCTCAAAGCGGGGCCAGCTCGCCTTCACGTCGAGGCGCAGGTGCAAGAAGTGTTTGTCGTCGCGCAGGCGCACGTTGTACGGCGGCAGGTACCGCTTGATGAGCGTGCTCTCTAAGATGAGCGCCTCTTTCTCGGTGTCGGTGAGCACGGCGTCGACGGTGACGGCCTGCTCGACCAACAGCCGCACCATCGCCCGGGGATCGTGCCCGGCGAGGTACTGGCGCACCCGCGCCCGGAGCACCTTCGCTTTGCCGACGTAGAGCACGCGGTCGTTCTTGTCGCGGAACAGGTACACGCCGCTGCGCTCAGGCATGCGGGCGGCGGCGTCTTCGAGGCTTTGGTGAGGCATCGAGTGAAGTTTACACCCGCGCGGGGGGCGAAGGCGCGTGAGCCTCTCCCCCAAGCCGCCGGTTCGGGGATAAGCTGGCGACAGCCCCGGAGCCGCCCCCCAGTGCGCAACCGCCTCAAGGCGATCTTCTACGCCCTCCTGTCGATCCTGATCTCGGTCTCGGCCTACCTGGTGCCGATGCTGGTCGCGATCTTGTCGACGATGGTGGACCCAGACTTTGAGGTAGACGCGCCCCCCGAGGAGCGCGCCGTCGAGTACATGGCGTCGATGTCCCTGACCCCCTTCCCCGAGGCCTCGGAGCGGGTGCGTGAGGTCACCGAGACCTTAGAGAAGCCCCCCAAATCCTTAGAGGCCGAGTCCAAGAAGAAGGCGGTGGAGGAGGCCGAGCTGGCGGTGGTGAACCCCAAGGCCAAGCCCCAGCCCGTGCCCAAAGATCAGACCGAGCCCGCGGGCGGCGGCGACGGCGGCGAGGGCACCCCCAGCGGCGGCAAGGTCGTCGGCCCCACCCAAGACGGCGACGGCGCCAAGAAGCAGGACTGCCTGCCCGACAACCCCGACATCAAGCCCCTCGGCGCCAACAAGTACCAGGTCAAGCGCGCGCTGATCGACGACTACTCCAACAGCCCCCTCAAGGCCCAGCGCCTCGCCGACACCCACTGGCTGAAGAAGGACGGCGAGAACTTCGGCTTCCGTGTGCTCCGCGTTCGCTGCGGCAACGACCTGTACCAGCTCGGCTTCCGTGGCGGCGACGCCGTGCTCTCGGTGAACGAGGAGCCGGTCACGAGCATCAGCCAGGCCGTGGAGGCGTACCGGAAGCTGCGGAACAAGAAGCGGCTGCGGGTGAAGATTCGGCGGAACAAGAAGGAGATGGTGTTGGAGTATACGTTGGTGGAGTGAGGGCGGCGGCTTAGGGGGCGAGGGTGGCGCCGGGGAGATCGCTGACCATAATGCCCGTTAAGGCAGGAGCATTATGGATGTCGTCTTGCCCAACCACAATCACGTTTGCCCCCAAGAATTCAAGCTTACGTTTCATCGCACCCATCATGACC
>JBEAVX010000862.1:0-5334 GCA_041160755.1 Pseudomonadota bacterium | reverse complement strand
GCGATGACCTCGCGGGGCCCCGCTACGCCGCCGTGCCCGAGGCCGTGCTCAACAACTGGGCGGCGCTCCAGGCCCAGCCGGAGCTGCTGCTCGACGGCTGGGCTGAAGAGAGCGCGCTCTGGGCGGCCCAGGCCCAGGCGAACCTCGGGGTGCTCATCTCGGCGAAGGCGCCTGTCCTCGCGGGCTCGGACGCCGGCTACTACATGGTGCCCCACGGCGCCGCGCTCCACGACGAGCTGGAGGCCCTGGTCAGCGCGGGGATGAGCCCCCAGCAGGCGCTCAACGCCGCCACGGTGGAGGCGGCCTTGGCCTTGGGCTGGACGGACCTCGGCGTGCTCGCCCCGGGCGCCCAGGCCGACTTCTTGACCCTTCGGTGTGACCCGCTCGCCGACATCCGCTGCGCGCAGGACATCGAGGAGGTCTGGCTTCACGGCGTGGCCTGGACCCCGGACACCCTGCGGGCGGCTCCGCTGGTGCAAGACCTGGGCGGCTTGGGCGGGCTGTGCTTGACCACGGCGGACTGCGGCGAGGGCCTGGCCTGCGATCGGGTCCACCACGCCTGCGTCGCCGCCTGTGACACCCCCTATGACGACCCGACGGCCTGCGACGCCGCGAGCTTCTGCGCGCCGTCGGACGGCCTGGTGAGCACGGCGGAGGGCGCGTGCCTGCCCGCTGTGGCCTGTGACTGGCGCGCCCAGGACTGCGGCCCCGAGACCTACCCCCAGACCTGCCTGCCCATGGACCTCGACACGAGCACCTGCTGGCCCGCCGGTCCACGATCCCAAGGCGAGACCTGCTCGGCGGCGGACGCCTCGCTGCGCTGCGCCGAGGGCCACTACTGCTCGCCGGTCTCGGGCCTCTGCCTCCAGCTCTGTGATCCCGCGCTCGACGACGACCCCTGCGTGACCGGGCGCTGCCGCCAGGCCTACGCCTCGGACGGGTCCTCTTGGTTTGGGCTGTGCTGGTGAACGCCCACGGCCGTCCAGGCCTGGTCCAAGCGGGCGGCGCGGGCGCGGCCGGCGAGGCTGAGCAGGGGGCGGTCGCGGTCGAAGCGCTCGGCGGCCTCGGGGTCGCGGGCGGCGCGGGTGAGGTTCGCTTGTTCGGTGGCGTCCTCGACGGCGGAGATCAGGCCGCCCAAGGTGACGTGCACGGCGGGATCGGAGGGATCGGCCGCGCAGAGATCTCGGGTGGCGACGGCGAGGATGAGGAGCTGCTGCAGGCGCCCGCTCTGCGCGCTCAGGCGGGCCTCACGCACCAAGAAGCCCAAGGTGGCGGCCAAGACGTGCAGGTCCTCGACGGTGCGGAAGGGGCGCACGAGGCCCTCGTAGGCGTCGCCGGGGAGCAGCTCGTCGGGGAAGACCTCGACCTCGTCGAGGGTGAGCGCGCCGTGGGGCAGCTCCGGGGCGAAGGGCGAGGGGGCGCCCTCGGTGACCCGGACGCCGGGGCGATCGGCGGGGATCACCGCGGCGCGCAGCGCGGGGCGACCGTTGGGCTGATCACCCTCCCGCAGCACGACGACGAGGCGCCGGGCGAGGGGGCCGAGGGTGACGTAGGTCTTCTGGCCCGAGGCGACGAGGCGGCCGTCGTCTGCGCGGCCTAAGGTGGCCTCGATCGCCCGGGGGTGCCCGCCCCGGGCCTCGGTGATGCACATCGACGCGGGCTCACCGGGCGGCAGTCGGGGCACGGCGGCGCGGATGGCGGCCTGGTAGCCCGAGGCGAAGGCCCAGGCGAGGCGCTCGGACTTGAGGCCGCCGACGAGGGCGAGGTCGGCGGGGCGGGGCAGCTCAGCGGCCAAGGCCGCGTGGGCCGACCACCAGGCCTCGGCGGACTCGCCAAATCCGTCGCCGAGGCTGCGCAAGAGGAGATTCGCGGGCATCGTCAGGACTCGTCATCAGGGGACTCAACCCAACGTAAGTCCATGATCAACCAGCCGCCCTTACGCTCTCGTTTTGAGCGGGCCAAGGTCACCTCACACTGACGTGGGATGGCCTCTGGGGGCTGGGTGGTGTTGCTCACGAAGAAGGCCTGCACGGTCATGGCGAGGCGCAGGTCGACGAAGATGTGGCCCGCGTCCTCGGAGAGCGCGAGCACGGTCTCGACCTTGGGCTCGCCGAGCACGAGGCGGCGATCGGCCCGGCGGCGCTGGGTGAGCAGGCGCTCATACCGCAGGCGGCGGCCCATGGGGCCCTCCAGCGCCGCGGGATCGTTGGTGAGCAGCGCGACGACCTCCTCTTTCACGAAGCCGTAGAGGGCGTCCCAAGAGAAGTTGCGGAAGCGCTTCTCGAAGGCGTCCATCTGGTCCTTGAGGTTCGGGGCCAAGGGGCGGGGGTGGCCCGTCGGCGAGAGCGGCAAGGCGTGAACGCGCGGCGCCTGGGGGTTTCGCTCCGAGGCGATGCCCGCGATCTCCCAGGCCACGTCGGGGCCGCTGCGGACCTTGCCGCACTCGGTGCAGAGGCTGTTGGGGCCGATGATCGCCGTGGAGCCGCAGTGGGGGCAGCCCAAGGAGACGAGGCGGTCGGGATCGGGAGAGCGCACCTCGGCGCGGCGGCGAAACCGCCAGCTCTCGGTGCGGAAGACCTCCAGGCTCGTCTCGCCGAGCTGCTCGGTCTGCACGCCGCGCAGCTCCAGCTCCACGCTCGCCCAGCGCTCATCCGCGTAGACCGAGAGCGTGCGCACCTGGCCCACGCGCACGTCGCTCACGGACTTGAGCTCGGCGCTGCCCGCCATGAAGGTCTCCAGCGCGGCGGCGGAGAAGAAGGTCGAGAGCGCGTGGCGATCGTGGCGGCCCCGGGCCTCGTGGGCCCATTGGTAGAGCGCGACGGCGAACTCCAAGAACGCCAGCTCGGAGAAGTCTTCGTCGGTCTTACACAAGGCGCCGAGGCGCGGGGATCGCGCCATGCCTTCAGTGGCCGAGAGCGTGCCCCCGACCGGCGGCAAGGTGACCAACGACAGCGAGGCGCTCATGCTCTGGCGGCTGAGGCTCTTGTCGGGGTTGACGTACTTGGGGGCGACGCGCTCGGCGAGGGCCTTCACGTCGGCGTCGCGGCGCTTGTCGGCGAACATCGCGCGCAGGATCAGCACCCCCACGACGGAGACGAAGATCAGCATCAAGAAGACGGCTTGAATGGACATCGGGCTTGGGCCTAGGCAGGGTGCAGCAAGGCTACACCAGCGCGGCGCGCTTCTGGCGATCCGTCCGCGCGGGACACGCTCCAGCACGCTCCGGGCGCGCCTGGACCGGCGGTGGGCCCCGCGCGGACGTCGGCGCCTCGGGCTCCGCCGCGCGGTGTATGCTCGCCAGATGGAGATCCTGAGGAGCCCCTGGATCCTTCCCTTGGGCCCGCTGCTCTTGGGCTTGGTCTTGCCGAGGATGGCGCTGGACGCGCCGCCTCGACGTGGGCTCGATCTCTGCCTGGGCCTCCTCTGCGCGCTCTTGCTGCCGGGCCTCGGCGGCGCGTGGCTCGCGCGGTTCATGATGCGCGACCGCTTCATGGGCTCGGATCTCGGCGAGTACTGCGGCATCGTCGCCTCCTTCGGCGAGCCGCCGCCGGAGGGCGCCCAGCGCTCGGAGCTCGCCGCCGCCGTGCCAGGCCTGCTCGCCCAGCACGTCGGGGTGATCGACGGCTTGGCCTGGGGCGCCTTGGTGAGCGCGGGCGCGGCGGGCCTAGGCCTGTACCTCTGGGGTCGCGCCGTGGCGGGCCCCGTCGCCGGGGTGCTCAGCGTGCTCTTCGCCTTGAGCTGGGAGCCCACCGTCGCCATGACCCGCACGCTGAGCCTCTACCCCGAGCTCGCCGGCGGCTTCACCTTGGCCGGGGGCCTCGTCGCTTATGCCCTGCGGGATCGGGGCGCGCTCCCGGCGCTCTTGGCCGGGGCCGGGGCGGCCTTGTGTTTTGTCGTGGACCTTCGCGGCCTGATGTGGGGCCTGCCGCTCACCGGCTTGGCCTTGCTCGTCGCGGTCATGGCGCCCGCGGGGCCGTGGCGCGGCGCCTGGATCATCGCCCGCCTCGCCGTGGTCTTCGCCCTGCTGTGGGGCTCGTACCGCGTCGGTGAGCGGGTCTACGCCGAGAAGAGCGTCTCCTTGGAGCGCCTCACCCTGCACCACGGCCGCCTCTCGGAGATGCACATCGACGCCGACCAGCTCATCACGAGCCGCTATGTCTGGGGTCACACCGACGTGCGGGAGATCCCCGAGACCCTCGGGGTGCTCGCCCGGGGCACGCCGTTCATGCGCCGGGCCGTCGGCGGCAAGAACCACGAGGCCCTGTCCATCGAGCAGCGCGCCTTGTGGGTGACGCCGTGGCTGCCGCTCTGGGCTGGCGCCGCCGCGCTGACCCTCGCCGGGCTCACCTTGGGCGCCGATCGCCGCTGGCGCGCTGTGGCCCTGATCGGCGTCGGCCTGCCCTTCGCCGTGGCCTTGGAGGGCGCGGTGACGATCCAGTTCAGCTTCGCCCGGCAGCTCGCCTTGGGCTTCGCCCTGCCCGCCTTGTGCCTCGGCGCCGGGTTCGTGAGCCTGCAGGCCCTCGCCTCGCGCCTGCCGAGCCCCCGTCTGCCGTTTCCCGCCGCCCTGGCCCCGATCGTGCCTGGCCTCGCCGCCGTGCTCGTCGCCGTGGGCTTGGTGCTCGGCGGTCTGCCGAGCTGGCTCGGCCCCAACGCCCCCTGGCGCGCGCCGATGGGGGGCTCTGACGCCCGGGTGGACGAGCTGGTCACGGCCACCGAGGAGGCCGCCGCCGGTCGCACGCCGACGATGTGGCTCGATGAGCGCGGCTGGGCCTGCGTGAACGCCCTGGTGATCGAGGCCCGCGCCGGGGGAGACGTCGGCGGGCGGCTCTGGCGCTGAGCCTTCAGCCCCCGCGCAAAAGCCGGGTCAACAAGGCGTCGAGCTTGTTGGCGAAGTTCTGCCGGTCGGCGAGGCCGAGGGCGGGCGGCCCGCCGGTCTCCACGCCGCTGGCGCGCAGGCCCTCCATGAAGTCCCGCACGCTGAGGCGGTCGCGGATGTTGTCCGGCGTGAACAGCTCACCGCGTGGGCTGAGCGCGTGGCCGCCCTTCTCGATGACCTCCGCCGCCAGGGGGATGTCTTGGGTGATGACCACGTCGCCGGGGACGAGGCGCCGCACGATCTCGTTGTCGGCGACGTCCATGCCCGCGCCCACCTGCACCATCGACACGAGCTTCGAGCGTGGGATGTGGATGGGCCGGTTGGCGATCAGCACGAGGGGGAGCTGGGTGCGCTCCGAGGCCCGAAAGAGGATCTCTTTGATCACGACGGGGCAGGCGTCGGCGTCAACCCAGAGGGTCATGGGGCCTCGGTGTGGAGCGGGGGGCCAGCCTCTTAGC
>JBEAVX010000712.1:0-3430 GCA_041160755.1 Pseudomonadota bacterium | reverse complement strand
GGAGACGACTCCCACGGAGACGACTCCCCCGCCAGCCCCCAAGACCCAGGTCGCGCCGGACCCCGTTGTGGCGCCGGAGCCACCTCCTCCGGTCGTCAAGGAGCTGTCGCCGCCGCCCACGCCCGTTCAGGCTCCCGCGGTGCTGCTCATCTCGTCGCCGCGTCGTGGGGTGGTCTACGTCAACGGCAAGAACGTCGGCACGGTCAAGCCCGGTGAGCCCCTGCGTGTAGACGTGCAGACCGGCGACACCCTCGTGCGCTTTACCCCCTCCGGCGGCAAGTCGATGACGAAGAAGGTGAACGTCAGCGAGGGCGACTCGTTCGAGCTGGAGTTCTGAGGTCCGCCGGGCTCGCCGCCCGCTCAGCCCGGCTTCACCCGCTCCCCGAAGATCGCCGTGCCGACCCGAACGAGGGTCGCGCCGCGGCGGATCGCCTCCTCAAAGTCGTGGCTCATGCCCATGCTCAGCTCGGTGAGCGGCAGGCCCCGGGCGCGGCCCTCGGCGGCCAGGCTCGCCAAGGCGTCGAAGTATTGGGCGGCCTGCTCCGGGCGCTCGACGGCGGGCGGGATCGTCATCAGGCCCCGCAGGGCGACGTTCGGCGCGGCCATCACCTCGGCGCAGACCGCCAGCGCCTCGGCGATGCTCACGCCGGACTTGCTCGTCTCATCGCCGACGTTCACCTGCACCAGCACCCCTTGGGGCGCCCCCGGCGCAGCGCGGCGGCCAAGCTCGACGGCGAGGCGCGCGCTGTCTACGGTGTGCACCAAGGAGGCGCGCGGGACGACATACTTGACCTTGTTGCTCTGCAGGTGCCCGATGAAATGCCAGACCGCGCCCGAGGGGAGCTGGCCGTCGAGCGCGGCGCCTTTGTCGCGCAGCTCTTGGGCGTAGTTCTCGCCAAAATGAAGCTGCCCCGCCGCCGCGGCCTCCAGCAGATCCTCCGGAGGCCGCGTCTTGGACACGGCGATGAGCTGCACGGTCTTCGGGTCACGCTGGGCCTGGTCACAGGCGCGAAGCACCCGGTCTTGAACCGCCGCGAGGCGCTGGGCGAGGGTCGTCATGACGTCTTGGCCTCCATCGTGAAGGGCGCGGGCAGCCCCAGGCGCGTGAGCTCGTGGAGCAGCTCCGCCAAGGGCAGCCCCACCACATTAGAGTAGCTGCCGTCGATCGTCGCGACCAAGAACCCGCCGACGCCTTGGATTCCGTAGGCGCCGGCCTTGTCCATGGGCTCGCCTGTCGCGACGTAGCCGAGAATCTCGGCCTCGCTGAGCGCACGAAACCGCACCAAGGTCGTGACGGCGCGGGTGATGAGCGCGTCGTCGACGCGCAAGGCGAAGGCCGAGGTGACGAGGTGCTCTCGCCCGGAGAGCGCGCGCAGCATCCGAGCGGCGTCCTCGGCGTTCGCCGGTTTGCCGAAGATCTCCCCGTCGAGGTGAACCACGGTGTCGGCGGCCAGCGCGGGGCTCGGCGCCCCCGCCACCTTCTCTTGGGCGACGCGCAGGGCGTAGACCTCGGGGGCCTCTCCCGGGAGCGGCGTCTCGTCGATGTCCGCCGGGCGCACGTCGAGGGCGTAGCCCAAGGGCTCCAGCATCATCCGACGGCGGGGCGAGGCCGAGGCCAAGGTGAGCCTCAACGGTGCCCCCGGCGCTCGGCGCGGGTCTTCAGGCGGTGATCCCGGCGAAGCTGGGCTTCATAGTGGCGCCGACGCCAAACGTCTGAAGGATCAATGAGCAGCTCGGGCAGGTCGATCGGCGCGTCAGGATCCTCGTCGGCGTCGCGAAGGGCGACGAAGGTGAGGTACGCCGAGCAGCAATGGGAGCGCTCCCCGGTGCGGGGGTGCTCGGCCTCGATACGAACGCCGATCTCCATCGAGGTGGTCCAGGCGCGGTTCACCATCGACCGCAGCTCGACGATCATCCCGACCTTCACGGCCTGCAAGAAGTGCAGCTCATCAATCGACGCCGTCACCACCGGGCGCCTCGCGAAGCGCTGGGCGGAGACGGCGGCGCAGATGTCGGTCCAGGCGACGATCTGCCCACCGAAGGCGTTCCCGTGGGCGTTTGAGTGCGACGGCAAGACGATGTGGGTCTGCTGGGCCTCGGTCTCTTGGGGGGACACACGGCGCATCTTGGGCTCCTTCATGCAGCGGGACAGGCCCTTAAGGACCGGGAGGGGCGGCGGCGGGCAAGGCGCGCAGCATGGCCGAGAACCCGCCGTCCGGCACCTGAATCGCGCGCCACTCGACGTTCTGGATACGCCTCGCGCCGATCTCCTCCAAGGGCAGACCGTCGAACAGGCCGAGCAAGGCGCGGTTGAGGCCGCCGTGCCCGACGAGCAGGCTCGGGGCGTCTAAGGTGGGCAGCGCGGCGAGGTACGGCAAGGCCCGGCGCATGAGGTCGTCATGGCTCTCGCCGCCCGGGGGCCGACCCCACCACGAGATCAAGCGCGACATCTCGCCCGAGGCCCGGAGAGCGTCGCGGGTCACCTCGGCCCACTCGCCGAGATCCCGCTCACGAAGGGCCTCGGTGATCAGCCACGGGACGCCCGGCCGACCCTCGACGAGGGGCCGCGCCGTCTCCACCGCCCGGGTGAGGTCGGAGGAGACGACTCTGCCAAATGGAACAGGGGCCAGCGCCTCGGCGAGCGCCCGCGCCTGGGTCTGCCCCATTGGCGTGAGCGCCACATCCTTAAACCCGGCGAGCCAGCCCTGGGCGTTGGCCACGGACTCGCCGTGGCGCGCCAACACCCAGACGCCGGGCCCCTCGGGGAGCCTCGGCCCCGCCTGACTCAGCGCAGCACCACGGCCCGGAGCCGCTCCGCAGCGACCAGGAACGCGCCGACGTCGGCGCCACCGGCGAGGATCTCCTCGACGGCGCTGGAGATCGCGGCCAGCTCACCCGCGCGCAGGCGCCGGGCGAGGCCGTCCACGTCGAGGCTGAGCTTGGCGTCGAGCGTCGCGCTGTCCAAGAGACGGCGCAGGAGCGCGCTGTACCGGGAGCGCAGGATGCCCATGGCGATGGGATCCCAGCTCCCGACGGTGCGGCGCTCCTCGATGGCGCGAACCACCCGCAAGACGCCGCTCGCCTGGCCGACGCTGAGGTAACGCACGACGGCGTCGCGGTCGGACTCCCCGGTGCGCGCCTGGGACAAGGCGATCTCCCGGGCCAGGGTGAGGTCGGCGAAGGTCGCCACACGCTCGGCCAGCTCCCGACGAACGCCCTTGGCGGCGAGCTGGTTCACCCGCTCCGCGGCGCGGTCGGTCTCGGCGTGGCCACGGTGATCGCGCAAGGCGAGCAAGATGGCCTTGATCCGACCGAACTCCTCGGGGCTCGGCGTGGCCTCTCCCGGGGCGAGGCAGACGCCCAACAGGCCCTGCACGCCGTCCGTGGCCGCCACCCAGCCGGCGTAGCGGCCCTCGAAGCCCTCACACTG
>JBEAVX010000798.1:0-2908 GCA_041160755.1 Pseudomonadota bacterium | reverse complement strand
AGTGGCGCTCGGGGGCCATGTAGGTGATCGTGCCGCCGCCGCCGCGCTGGGTGACGTGCTCTCGCCCGGCGAACTGCGCCCCGGCGACGCCGAAGTCGAGCACCTTGACCTCGCCGTCTTCAGTGAGCCGGATGTTGTGGGGCTTGATGTCGCGGTGCAGCACCCGGAACGGGCCGGGCTCACCCTCGGCGACGCGGTTGTAGGCCACGTCGAGGGCCTCGGCGACCTCGGCGGCGATCTCGGCGACCACACGCGGCGGGCACAGGGGCAGCACCCCGCGGCGGTTCTGCTCGATGAGGTCGCGGATGTCGACGCCGGGGACGTACTCCATCAACACGCCGAGGCGGTCGTCGAGGCGCACGATGTCTTCAGCGCGCAGGATGGCGCGGTGGCGCAGCAAGGCGAGGATGCGGGCCTCGTCGCGCAGCCGGGCGGCGACGGCGGCCTGGCTCTCCCAGCCTTTGCGCAGGAGCTTCACCGCGACGAGGCGGCGCACGCCTTGGGGCGAGATGGACTCGACGAGCAGCACCTCGCCGAAGGCGCCCTCGCCCAGCACGCGCAGGGTGCGGTAGCGGGTGGTCGTCGGCGGCGGCGCGGACCGGCCGCCGCCGTTCGGGGTCACGTCGGAGTCTTGCAGGCGAGAGGGCAGGCTCTCCCAGCCGATGCGGGCCACGAAGTCGGCGAGCACGGGCACGGAGAGCGCGCGCTCGGCGCTGAGCAGTCCCACGTCGAGCAACGAGCGCACGAAGGGCTCGTGCCAGTCCTCTAGACCTTGGCCGTCGATGACCGCCTGGAGCACGGCGCGCTCGGACGGGCTCGTGCGCTCTAAGTCTTGCTGGAAGGCGTTGGAGGCCGGGAACGCCGCCATCACCGCGCCCAAGGCCAGCTCCGGGCCGGTCTTGAGGCGGCGGGCCTGATCGCAGGTGGCCTGGGTGAGGTAGGGGTGGCCGCCAGTGCGGTCGAGGAGCCAGCTCGTCTGGGCCGGGGTGAAGTCGACCCGGCCCTCGCCGCCGCGCTGGCGCAAGGCGACGAGGTCGAGGGCCTCGGCCCGGGCCAAGACCGGGCTCAGGGTGCGCTGGGCGAACCCGGCCAACATCGGCTCGGGCTGGCCGAAGGGCTCGTGCAAGAGGCGCACGGCCTGGCGGCTGCCGGTGAGGACCACCCGGGCGCCGTCGGAGGACGGCCACGAGGCGCGCAGGATGTTGACGACGCTGGGATCCTGCTCGGCGACCGTCGCCAAGGCGTCGGCCTCGTCGATGAGCAAGAACAGCGGCACCCCGGCCTGCTCGGCGCTCTCCCCGGCGACGAGCAGCAGATCGCCCAAGGGCAGCTCCCGCAGCTTCAAGAAGCCGCCGGGCAAGGCCGGGAGCAGCTTGCGGCGCCGCGAGAGCGCGTTCGCGAAGCTGTCGCGCAACGACGCCACGTCGCGGCAGCCCTCGGGCGCGATGTACAGGGGCACGAAGCTGCCGTCCGCCAGCGCCCGGCGCTCAAGCTGCAAGAGCGTGGCGGTCTTGCCCGTGCGGCGCATCCCGACGAGGAGCACGCGGCGGTGCGGGCCGCTGTTGAGCTCGGTGAAGAGCGCGCGTCTGCCGTAGACGTCGCGATCATCATCGAGGGTGTTGCCGACGCAATACATTCAACCGCCTTCGCCCTGCTTGAAGAAGTCCGCCTCAGCCATCTTCTCTACCACGGCGACGGCGCGTGTGGTGTGGACCCGGGCGAGCAGATCTTCACGACGACGACGCGCCACAGCGATCTGTCGCACCACCTGCTCCCACACCTCGCTCGCGCCGTCAGCGCCCATGAGCGTGGTCACGTCGAGGCGCGCGAGCCCACCCGCCGAGGCCCGCAGGTCGGCCCGAGCGCGCTCCACATGCTCCACGCGCAGCTCCAGGCGGCGCTCGTCGAGGAGGTGCTCCACCGCCCCGAAGCAGAGGTGCCACACCTGCAGCGGCCGCCCCTCGCTCAAGCTCAGGATGCGCCGGGCGGCGTCGGGGGCGTAGCCGAAGGGGTGGGCGAGGCGGCTGTCGAGGTAGGCCAGAAGCTCAGCCTCGCTCATGTTGCGGAGCTGGCGCACCTGGAAGAGGTTGAACCAGGGGCTCTCCTCCTCGGCCCCGGCGAAGCCCTTGCGGATCGACACCCCAGCGCCCAAGACCGCCATGCGGTGGCTCGGCACCACCTGGAGCAGGCCCCGGAAGCGCTGGGCCTCGCTGCGGTAGCTCCCCAAGGTGTCGAGGTCGTCGAGCACGAGCACCAGCCGGGGCCCGTCGTCGCGCAGGCTCTCGTCGAGCAGGTACTCCACGGCGCCTCGGTCCAGGGTCTCCAGCTCTTGAAGCTCCTCGGCGACAGGCGAGTCCGGCAGGGCCTCGACCATCGCCCGGCCCAGCCGCGTCCAGAACTCGGACTCGGGCACGCCGAGCAGCCCCAGGCGCACGAGCTTCACCACCCGCCCGCCGAGGCCCTCCCGCTCCAGGCGCCAGGCGACGTGGCGCAGGAGCGCCGACTTGCCCGAGAACTGCGGGCCCTCGACCACGGCGCAGTTGAGGTCCAAGGTGCGCAGGAGGTCATCGGCGAGGCCGTTCGCGGCGAAGGGCGTGCGCTCGGGGTTGTTCGGGCTGTCTTGGCGGAAGGGGTTCCAGGCCGCGGCGAGCACCCGGTCCCGCATCCGCACCCGCCGCAGCGCCGAGAGCGCCGCCCAAGAGATCGCCGTGCTGGCCGTGAACACGGCGATGAGCGCCTGGAGCGTCTCCCGGTTGACCTCGGCCTCCCGGGCCTCGACCTCAGCGCGCATCGGGTCGCTCTGGGGCACGTCAAAACGCTCCAAGAAGCCGCGCGAGAGCAGGATCGGCAGGGGGTTCGTCGGCGAGGCCGTCGGCAGCAGCTCCCGCACCGTCTCCCGCCAGGCCGT
>JBEAVX010000797.1:0-3361 GCA_041160755.1 Pseudomonadota bacterium | reverse complement strand
CTGCGCCCACCCCGGGCGAAGGTGCGGTTCATCCACTGTGAGGCGGCCACCACCTCCCGGGTGATCCTGCTCCGCGGCGCCCTACGCCAGCGTCTCGCCGAGGGTGCGTTCACGGCGGTCGGATCCGGCGACGAGGTCGAGGTGCGGCTCACGACGCCGGACGTGCGGTGGACGGACGGTTAGCCCAGCGTCTCAGCCCAAGCCCAAGGCGATCCCCTCACTGTGCACGATCAGGTTCGTCGGCGCCACGAACCGGGTGCGGCTTAGGCCGTCGGTGGGGAGGCGGTCAGGGCTGTGTGATCCAGGGCGGGCGATCGGGGCTCTCCCCCACTGCGGCGTGACTCGCCGCGCCCACCCGCAGGACGGTGGCTCAACCCTGGAGGACCTTCCGATGCGCACGTTGAGCGCCGCTGGGCTGATCGGACTGTTCGTGGTGGGACAGGGCAGCGCCTGCGCGCCCGGGCCTGAAGAGAAGCCGGAGGTCTGCGACGGCCTGGACAACGACCTGGACGAGGAGGTGGACGAGGACGCCTCCGACGCGCTCCTGTGGTACGCCGACAGCGACGGCGACGGCTACGGCGACGACGCTCACACCCTGCTCGCCTGCGCCGCGCCCTCGGGCTACAGCGCGGTGGGCGGGGACTGCGCGCTGGATGACCCCTCACGCAGCCCGGGAGCGGCCGAGGACTGCGCCGCCAGCGCCGACGCCGACTGCGACGGCCTCGCGGGCTGCGAGGACGGGGACTGCATGACCGACGCGGCCTGCACCGAGGACTGCGCCGACGGGGTGGATGATGACGGGGACGGCCTGACGGACTGCTGGGATGACGACTGCTGGCCGGCCTGCGGCGCGATCGTGCGCAGCTCTCTGAAGGGCGGCCGGATGAGCATGTCCACGGAGCAGTTGAAGGGTTCGCACAGCGTAGGTTTCCAGCGAGTCAACGGGACCGCGTGGTCGCTGAGCGGCCACGTGGAGGTGGTCCACGCGACGGGGAGCCTGGCCTGTGACTGGACCGCACACAGCGCGCGGTTCTGGACGAGGGCGCGTCAGTACCTGACCTGGCCCCATGGCTCCAGCGCCGATTGGAAGATGGCGTCGTCCAGCTCCGGCGGCCACGACAGCAGCGTGGTGACCCTCTCTGCGGGCTGTCCGGCGCCCTGGGCGGTGGTCCTCCCGCCCACCCTGAGCCCCGGCTACCGTTGGCCCGAGACCCCATCAGGCCCGTGGTACTCCGGGGAGATCGCGGCCAAGAAGGTCATCTACCCGTACAGCTACTCCGACTCCCTGTACGGCGTGACCATCTTTTACGCGGTGGACACGCTCTCCCCCGCGACCGCGACCTGGTCCTACTGATGCGGCACGAACCTCAGACCTGGGCCTCCACCATGCACCAACACACGCTGACCCGCGCCCTGCTCACCCTCCAGCTGCTCCGCTTGGCGGCCTGCGCGGTCGGGCCAGACCCCAGCGCGGACCCTTCACCGGCCTCTACGGAGGGCGTCGCCCAGCGGCTGAGCGTCGGCCCCGAGGACTGCACGACGTCGGGAGACGAGGACGGCGACGGTCTGGCGGACTGTGAGGACGCGGACTGCTTCGTGGCCTCCACCTGCGTGGAGGTCTGCGCAGGCGGGGCAGACGAGGACGGAGACGGGCTCGTCGACTGTGTGGATGACGACTGCTGGTCCTCCTGTAATGTGCTCGTGCGCAGCCAGCTGCGTGGCGGCGCGATGGACCTGAGCTGGACCAAGTGCGGCCCCATGGGCGGATCGGCCGCTTACACAGGGAGCGCCAAGGGAGCGCTACGCTCGCTCAGCGGCAGCGTGAGCCTCATCACGGGCACCGACACAGTGGCCTGCGCATGGACGCTCCCCAGCGCCAGCTTCACGACGGCCTTCGTGTCCTATTCCGGCAGTATCCAGCGGAGCACCGGGGAACATGCGGCCTACACCGCCGCGCTGAGCGGCGCCTGCCCGCTCCCGCTCGCAGACCTGGTCCTCCCCCCGAGCGTCGGCGTCCACGTCGTCCTCAGCGGGAGCCACTGGCGGACCCCGCAGGTCGTGGTCTACGCGCAGGCGCGGCCCTGGTACTCCGGGCAGCTGGACCTGGAGTACCAGAAGATCGCAAAACTTGACGACGGGTACTGGTCGGAGGGCAACGGCACCGTCCCCTCGCTCAACCCCACCACCGCGACCTGGATCCCCTGATCGGCGCGCCTCACCGACCCGGACCCGCGGTGGACAGACGGTTAGCCCAGCGTCTCAGCCCACCACCACACGCCGCGCCGCCCAGCCCAGGCCCAAGGCCGCGAGGCCAACCCCGGCCAACATCCCCAGCGGCCAGGCCCAGGCGAGCACCGCGCTGTGGTCGATGAGGTTTGTCGGCGCCACGAACAGGGTGCGACCCACGCCCTCGGCGGGGAAGAGGTCGGGGCGGTAAATAAACACAGAGGTCGGCGTCATCGGCGCCATGAACACGGCGATGGCGAGGCCCAAGGCCCCGGCGAGCTCGGTGGTGCGGGCGGTGAGCGCGGTGAGCGCGCCGAGCTGGGCGATGGCGACGGCGACGGTGGTGAGGCCGATCCCGAGCACGCTCGCGGCGCTGAGCTCCGGCCCCAACAACCCCCACAGACCGACGACCTGGATCACGCTCAAGGCGAGGCCCACCGCCGCGCACAGGCCCAAGGCGGGCAACACCCGACTCCACACGAACACGGCGGGGGGCACGGGCTTCACGAGCAGGATGTCCAGGCCGCCTTCAGCCCGGGGCGCGGGGATGGCGCGGAGCACGACCACGGCGCCGACAAAATACGCCACGAACCACACGGCGAGCAGGGTGTTCACCAGCACCAAGGCCGGGAGGCCCTCCACCGCCAAGCTGAGGCTCAACACCGTGAGCACCCCCTCGGGCAGCCGGGGGATCGCCCAGACGGTGCCGAGGATGGACACCGCGCCGAATAAGCCAGCACCTAAGCCCATGGCGGCGAGGGGCTCGCGGCGTAGCTCCGCATGAACATACGTCCAAGGGATCGGGGTCATGGCTCAATCCTCCGCGCGAGGCGCGCGCCGATGGTGACCAGAGCGAGATTCAGCCCGACCAGGCCCACAACGGGGCCGCCGAGCGTCGATACCGACTGACTCTGCAAAAACGTCACCCCCGCCACCGCCTGCGTGAACGGGTTGAGGGCCAGCACGTCCGCCCACGCCGGGTTGTACACGCCGAGAAACGCCCCGCCGACCAAGGAGAACAGCACGAGCACGCTCACCAAGGCCGCGCCGAGCTGCCTCCCGATGGCGACGGCGCACAGAGCGCTCGCGCAGGTGGCGAAGATCGGCGCCCAGACATGCACCAGCCCCGAGATCA
>JBEAVX010000795.1:0-5947 GCA_041160755.1 Pseudomonadota bacterium | reverse complement strand
CGGGCGCTCGACTCCCGCTCCAAGCCCGTCGGCAGCCGCATCATGCCCGCGCGAATCCGCAGCCAGTCGTTCGGCTTGAGCTCGATGTGGGCGTCGCGCACCTTCACCTTGAGGTCATCGCCGGCGATCTGGAGCGAGGCGTTGAGCGACTTCGTGGGGCTCGCGTCGAGGGACAGGCGGGCGCGGCGGAGCTCATAGGAGGGGTTGAGCTCCCCGCCGCCCAAAGACGCGCTGAGCACGGGCTGGGCGATGACGTTCACCAGGAGCTCCGCCGGGGAGCCATCGGCGCGAAGCTCGATGCCCTCGCCGGGTTTGTGCTTGATCTCGCTGTTGTTTCCGGCCCAGGCCGCGCTGGCGAGGAGGCTCACGAGGAGGGCGCTCATGGGTTCGCCTCCCCAGCGCTCGGCGTCTGGTCGGCCCAGGCGAGGCCGGCGTCGCCGACTCGGGCCCAGGCGCGGTCTTCAGCGAGGTCCGCCCAGGTCGTCCAGTCCTGCGGCTCACCCTCGGCGTTCGAGAGCATCAGCCAGCCCTCGCTCGTCGAGAGGTTGAACGGCGCGGCGAACCCGTCCAGGCCAAGCTCCGCGGCGAGCACGAGGTGCTCCCCGGCGCCGATCTCCGCGTCGTCGGGCCAAGGGATCGGGTCGTCGTCGGGCTCGTGCAGCGACCAGCCCGCCAAGGAGATCGTGCTCTCCGTGGTGTTGTACAGCTCGACCCAGTCCGGTGAGCCGCCGATGGGGGCGTCCCAGGCGTCGTTGTTGTCGGCGCACAGCTCGTTGATGACGACGGCCCCGGGGCTCGCCGGGTCAACGCAGGCGACGACGAAGGACAGGCTGAAGAGGGAGGAGAAGAGCAGGAGAGGGGGGTGTGCTCGCACGCTGCGCTCGGCGGAGAGGTCCACCCCAACGTATCGGGATGCGGGCGACTTTGTGACAGAATCCGGTCAGCGTGCGTGGGGATCGGCGGCGAAGGGCAGGCCGCGCTTGAACCGCGCAACCGCCCGTTGCGCCAGCGGACCCTCCCGAGCGCGCTCGGCGTGGGCAGATTGGGGCCAATCCTGTGAGGTGTCTATGTCTCGACAGCCCGTGATCTTCTTGAGCCACGGCGCCCCGCCGCTCATCGACGACGCCCTGTGGACCGGCGAGCTCTCCGCCTGGGGGCAGACGCTCAAGCGCCCCGAGGCGATCCTGATGATCTCCGCGCATTGGGAGGCCGCCCCGGCCGCCGTGAGCGCCACCCGGGCCTTGCCCTTGGTGTACGACTTCTACAACTTCCCGGCCCGGTACTACACCCTGCAGTACCCCGCGCCGGGCGCCCCGGTGCTCGCCGCGAAGGTCCGCGCGCGCCTCGCCGCCGCTGGGCTGCCCACGACAGACGACCCCAACCGGGGCCTCGATCACGGCGCGTACATCCCGCTCATGTACCTGTTCCCCAAGGCCGACGTGCCCGTGCTGCAGCTCTCGATGCCGACGCTTCGCGCCGCGCCGCTCTACCAGCTCGGCCAGGCCCTCGCGCCGCTTCGAGACGAGGGCGTGCTGATCATCGGCAGCGGCTTCATGACCCACAACCTGCGCCTCGGCTTCGGGGCCACGGCGCCGAGCTGGGCGCGGGAGTTTGACCAGTTCGCCGCGGAGACCCTCCAACGAGGCGACGACGACACCCTCATCGAGCTGATGGCCAAGGCCCCCGGCGCCGCCTTGGCGCACCCGAGGGTGGAGCACCTCGCGCCCTTGTGGGTCGCCGCGGGCGCCGCCCAGGGAGATCCGGCCCCCAAGACGCCCGTGGCGGGCTTCTGGATGGGTGGGTTCTCCAAACGATCCGTGCAGTGGGGCTGATCGCCGCTGCAGCCGCGCGGCCCGCGCGCGGTTTCGGATGATTTGTGCAACAACACAGTTCCGAATCCCGGCGCTTCTTCACTTGGGCGCCGCGCCTATCCTCTCGCCCGGCGCAGCCCACGCGCCCTGACTCTGGAGTCCCCATGTCGAACAAGCTCTTCTCGCCCTTCCAGCTCGGCCGCATCACCCTCAAGAACCGGGTGGTGATGGCCCCCATGACCCGGAGCCGCGCCGAGGCCGGCGTGCCCACAGACATCATGGCGACCTACTACGGCCAGCGCGCGGGCGCTGGGCTGATCATCACGGAGGGCACCTCGCCGTCGCCCAACGGCCTCGGCTACGCGCGTATCCCCGGGCTGTACAACGCCGGGCAGGCCGCGGGCTGGCGGAAGGTCACCGACGCCGTGAAGGCCGGCGGCGGCGCCATCTTCGTGCAGCTCATGCACTGCGGGAGAATTGGTCACCCGACCAACTTTGTGGATCCCGGCGCGCGGCTGATCGCGCCGTCGGCGCTGGCCGCCCCGGGCACGATGTACACCGACGCCGCGGGCCCCCTGGAGCACCCCGTCCCCGAGGCCATGACCGAGGCCGACATCCACGCCACCATCCAAGAGTACGCGGACAGCGCCGCCTTGGCGATCGAGGCGGGGTTTGACGGCGTCGAGCTTCACGGCGCGAACGGCTACCTCATCGATCAGTTCTTGGGCCGCGCGACGAACCACCGCGCGGACGGCTGGGGCGGCGACATCCAGGGCCGGATCCGCTTCGCTGTTGAGGTCGCCCGGGCGGTGACCGCGCGCATCGGCGCCGATCGGGTCGGGATCCGCCTGTCGCCCTACGGCGTGTTCAACGGCCAGTCCCCCGAGGGCGACGCCGACCACGAGGCGCTCTACGCCACCTTGGCCCGGGCGCTCTCCGCGCTCAAGCTCGCCTACATCCACGTCGTCGATCATCAGGCGATGGGCGCGCCCCCGGTGCCCGCCTCGGTGAAGGCCGCCATTCGTGGCGCCTTTGACGGGCCGTACATGCTCAGCGGCGGATACGACGCCGTCCGCGCCGAGGCCGACCTGGAGGCGAACCTCGGCGAGCTCGTCGCCTTTGGCCGCCCCTACCTGTCGAACCCCCGGCTCGCCGAGAAGCTCCAAGGCGGCGAGGCGCTCCTCCCCGTGGACTTCTCGACGCTCTACACCCCCGGGCCCAAGGGCTACATCGACTACCCGGTCTGAGCCGTCTGACCTCGCCCGTTGACCCTCGCCGGATCTTCCCTCAAGATGGAAGATCCGGCGGGTGGCCAAGCGCCTCCTTCAGAGGACGACGGAGCGAACATGAACATTGTCAGTCGAGCCTTGGGTGTGTGCGCCGTCAGCGTGCTCGGGGGCTGCGTCGAGCCCCCGCTGGATGGGGACGTGGACGGCGTGCCGGTCGCAGAGGACTGCGATGACGCCGATCCGACGCGCTCGGAGGCCGCGCGCATCGTCGAGGGCAACGTCGCCGGAGACTTCGAAGAGGTCTGCGAGAGCGCCTGCGCCGCCCGGGTCGAAGGCGACCTCAACCTCTCCAAGGCCACGCCGACGGACCTCACGTCGTTGACCTGCCTCACCGTCGTCGGCGGCGACCTGGTGGTGACGAAGAGTCAGGCGCTCACGAACCTCATCGGCCTCGACGCGCTGGTGAGCGTCGGCGGCGCGGTCGAGCTCTCCGAGAACACCACGCTCACCGACCTCTCGGCCTTGGACGGCCTCCAGTCCATCGGCGGGGATCTCCTCATCGAGAAGAACACCGCCCTGGTCGGGCTCAGCGGGCTCAACAACCTGCGCAGCGTGCGCGGGGAGCTGCTGATCGCCGAGAACGCGGCCTTGGCGGGCGTCAGCGGGCTCGGCGGCCTCGTGAGCGTCGGCGGCGCCATCTCTTTGGTCGAGAACCCCCGGCTCTCGGGTGTGTCGGGCTTTGACTCCTTGGTGAGCGCCCTCGATCTGCTCGTCGAGGCGAACGAGGCCCTGGCGACGCTCTCCGGCTTCGACGCCTTGGTGAGCGTCGAGCGCCTCGACCTCCTCGACAACCCCGCGCTGACCGAGGTGAGCGGGCTCGGCGCCTTGGCGAGCGTCGACGCCGACGTCGTGGTCTCGGGGCAGTCGTCGCTGGTGGTCTGGGACGGGCTCAACGGCCTCGTGAGCGTCGGCGGCTCGATCACCTTCGAGGACAACCCGCGCCTGGAGACGCTCGGCGGGCTCAGCGGGCTCCAGACCGTCGGCGGCGGGATCACCCTCACCGGCCTCGCCGCGCTCACCGAGCTGACGGGGATGGGCGCGTTGCAGAAGGTCGGCGGCGGGCTCACGATCGTGGACAACGCCGCGCTAGAGGAGCTCGACGGGCTCAACGCCCTCGTGGAGAGCGGCGGCGACGTGCTCATCAGCGAGAACCCGAGCCTGAGCGAGCTGGCGGGCTTCACGGTCTTGACCCGGGCGGGGGAGCTCGTCCTGAGCGACAACGGCAACCTGCGCCTGGTCGAGGGCTTCGGCGCCTTGACCCAGCTCTCGGCCCTGCGGGTCACCGACAACCTGAGCCTGCGTGGGCTCTCCGGCTTCGGCGCCTTGGAGGCCATCACCGGCGGCCTCACCCTCGACGGCAACGACGCCCTCACGAGCCTCGACGGCTTCGGGGCCCTGCAGCGCGTGGACGGGGCCGTGCTCATCGAGGACAACCCGGCGCTCACGACCTGGTCGGGCTTCGGGGCCTTGGTTGAGGTCGGCGACACCCTCACGCTGAGCGACAACGACGCGCTCACCGGGCTCACTGGCCTGGGCGAGCTCACCTCCGTCGGCGGGCTGACCCTCGCGGAGAACCCCGCGCTTGTGGACCTCAGCGGGCTCTCCTCCCTGGATCTGGTGGGCGCGACCCTGCTCATCGACCGGAACGACACCCTGTTTGACCTCAGCCCGCTCATGGGCGTCGATCTGGTCGAGGGGGACCTCGTGATCACCGACAACGAGGCGCTGCCGACGCCCGAGGCCGAGCGCCTGCGCGACAACATCGACCTCATCCGCGGCGCCGTCCGGATCGAGGACAACCTCCCCGTAGCGCCCGAGGAGGCCGAATGAGCCCCCGCCTCGTGTCTTGCCTGCTCTTGACCGCCCTGGCCTCGGCCTGCGGCCCCGATCTCGACGGCGACGGGGTCTTCGCCGAGGAGGACTGCGACGACGCCGACCCCGCCGTCTGGCTCGCGGACGCGCCCTACGCCGGGGTGCTCAACGCCGAGATCCCGAGCTTCTGCGCAGGGTACTGCGCCCGCACCGTCGCCGGAGACGTCGAGGTGAGCGGCAGCTTAGACACCGACCTCTCCGCGCTCGCCTGCCTCACCCAGGTCGACGGCAGCGTGAGCGTGACGGCGAGCCACGCGCTCACGGATCTGAGCGGCCTCGACCGGCTCACGGAGATCGGCGGCTTCTTGAGCGTCTCCCAGAACGCCGCCTTGGGTGACCTCGGCGGCCTGGAGGTGCTGAGCGTCGTGCGCGGGGGCCTCACCATCGCCGAGAACGGCGCGCTGGTGAGCCTGCTCGGCCTGCGCCGCCTCGCCGTCGTCGGCGATGGCGTCGTCATCCAGCAGAACCACGCCTTGGGCAGCCTAGAGGGGCTAGAGCAGGTCTCCACCGTCGAGGGCGGCCTCGTCGTCGCCGACAACCGCAGCCTCACGAGCCTCAGCGGCCTCAGCGGCCTGCAGAGCGTCGAGGCCGACCTCTACCTGGGCGACAACGACGCCTTGCCGAGCTTGGACGGCCTAGAGTCCCTCCGTGAGGTCGGCGGTGACCTCAGCGTGGTCAACAACCTCACGCTCACCTCCGTCGCCGCCCTGCAGGCCCTCGACCGCGTCGGCGGCGACCTCACCGTGAACGGCAACCTCATGCTGCCCACCCGCGACGCCGAGACCTTGGCGAGCTGGGTAGACGAGGTCGGCGGCGACGTGCTCATCGCCCGAAACGGGCCCTGAGCGGGGCCGGTCAGCCCTTCGTGGCGCCCCACTTGCGGTTCGCGGCGGGCAGGCCCAGGCGACCGGCGACGTGGAGGACATCCCGGACGAGCTCCTCGACGGGGCGGTCGGGGCGGATGCCCTCCTCGAC
>JBEAVX010000793.1:0-4236 GCA_041160755.1 Pseudomonadota bacterium | reverse complement strand
TCCCACGACCACCCCCACCGACCCGGCGACGGCGGGGCTCACCCCGACGGAGACCACGCCAGAGAAGCCCCCGAAGGAGCCCAAGCCCCCGAAGGAGCCCAAGGCGCCGCGCGCCGCGGGCGAGTTCAAGGACATCCGCGCCCGGCTCACCTTCGTCGGCGGCCGCTACGCCTACACCCAGAACCCGCTCACCGAGGACGGCCCGCTGTGGGACGACAAGGTGTCGTTGGGACGCGACGGCAACCCCGGCGCGGGCGTGGCCGGCGGCAACCTCGACGCGAGCGTCTGGGTGATGGACTATGTCGGCGCCGAGGTCCGCTTCCGCCTGCCCAGCTACACCGTGCAGTGGCCCGGCGCGAGCGCCGAGATCCGCAACGCCCTGCCCCAAGGCGCGGCGCGGGTGATGGGCCGTTACCCGATCACCCTCGCGGGCGGCAGCCAGCGCCTGGCCGTTGGCGCCAAGGCCGGCTTCTTCTACGCCGACTTCATGACCTGGCAGAACGGCGAGACCCAGAACCAGGTCGAGTGGGCGGCGATGAGCCTGCCGGGCTTCGACGTCGGCGCGGAGATCTCCTACGAGGTGAGCGACCTCATCTACGCCCGCGTCGAGTACACCCAAGGCTTCTACGGGGTGAACCCCTACTCCAAGAACCTCGGCCTCGATCTCGACGTGAGCGTCGTCGGTCCGCTCACGGCCTCGGCGGGCTTCGGGCTCACCTCCCGGGCCATGCCCATCGTCGCCGCCAGCTCGGGCGTGACCTTGGGTGAGCTCTCCGACCAGCAGCTCTTCGGTCGCGTCGGCCTCGGCGTCGCGTTCTAAGGCCCCAGGCGTCGGCGATGGGGACGAGACCCCGTCGCCGACGCTAGACCGACCGGTCTAAGCCGATCAGCCCCGCTGAATCGTGACCTTCTTGAGCACCACGTCGGTGACCGGCTTGTCGCGGGGGCCGGTCTCGACGTTGATGATCGTCTTGATCGTCTCTTTGGGCGCACACTTCCCGAAGATCGTGTGTTTGCCGGTGAGGTGATCCGGGGTGGAGTCGGTGATGAAGAACTGCGAGCCGTTGGTGTTCGGCCCGGAGTTCGCCATCGCCAGAAGCGCGGGCTCGTCAAACTTCAGGCCGTTGTCGACCTCGTCCTCGAAGCGGTAGCCCGGGTCTCCGGTGCCGTTGCCCAAGGGATCGCCGCCCTGAATCATGAAGCCCTTGATGATGCGGTGGAAGATCGTGCCGTCGTACAAGGGGCGCTTGACCTTCTCGCCGGTCTTGGGCTCGGTCCACTCCCGGGTGCCCTCGGCGAGCTCGACGAAGTTGAGCACGGTCTTGGGCGACTTGTCGGGCCACAGCTCGCAGGTGACCGTCCCCAAGGTCGTGTCGAGGGTCGCCGAGAGCTTCTGGCCGTCGGTGATCTTGAGGCGGGCGTAGATCTCGCGGCGCTTGTGATCGTCCACCTCTCGCTGCAGGCGCTCCGCCCGGGTGCGGAGGGCGTCACGCTCACGCTCCACACGCTCCTTCTCTTGGGTGAGCTGCACGACCTGCTGGGCGAGGGCGTCCTTCTCTTTGACCAGCTCAGGATCGGGCCCGCAGGCCGCGAGGGAGAACAGCACGAGGGGGATGAGACGCATTGGGTCCTCCTTGGCCCGAGACGGGCGCGAACACTGCACACTCACCCGTCCAGAAGGCCCCGTCAAACCCCGGGCGTGGCGGGGTGGCACACAACCGAATAGGCTCGGATCCTTGTCTCAAAGGCACACGAACATGATGGTCACCGCGTTCCTCCGCACCCCCCTCTTCGTCCTCACCGGCCCCGACCGCCACGCCCCCGAGGGCGTCTCCGCCGTGGTCGGCCAGGTGGTCTCCCGCGAGGGCGGCGTCACGATGCGCGTCACCCGCTGGTTGGACGGTCGCGGCCGTGAGCTGGAGGGCCCGTCCCAGACGCTCTTCTTGCCCGCCGCCAAGCTCGACCACGTCTGGCACCACGAGGCTTAGACCATGCGCGCTCCCGCTCTCCCCTTGGCCCTCGCCGCGCTCACCTTGGGCGCCTTCACCGCCTGCGGCAAGATGGCCATTGACGGTGAGGTCGTCGACGCCGCCGGGAACCCCGTCTCCGGCGCCCGGGTCGGCGCCATCGGCAGCTTGTGTGAGGCGCACACCGATGACGAGGGCAAGTTCGCCTTTGAGTGCGCGCCCGGCCCCTATGATCTCTCGATCACGATGCCCGGCTACATCGGCGAGGCCGTGCCGACGGTGCAGGCCACCGAGCGCAAACGGTACGACGTCGGCCGCCGCCTGCTGGTGAAGGTGCCCGAACAAGAGGGCCTGCTCGTCTTTGACGGCCAGGGGTATCGTGCGCTCACCCCAGGCCGCCTGGAGCGACGGGCCGGAGGCGTCGGCGCGAAGGCGTTTAAGCACTACTGCCTGAACGACAAAGAGTCCCAGGCCAACCCCTTCGGCGCGGGGCCCCAGCCGTTCTTCGACAACCGCACCGAGGGCAAGTGGCGGGTGTTCCGATTGGATGAGGACGGCTGCGCCTACCGCATGTCGCCCAAGTCCGACACCCAGTGGGGCATCGACTACGCCGAGCGCCTCACCCCCACGACAAAGACCGTCGAGAAGGGCCGCGACATCGTCGTGATGGACCTCCAGCCGGGCCGGTACTTCGTCGCCGACTGGGAGGCCGGCTTCTTTGTGAAGCTGCCGGGCGCCGGGGAGGGCTACTCCGGCTATCTCTTGGAGGTCAGCGGCTGAGGCGGTGATCACCCGCCCCAGCGCGGCGCGCGGGCCCAGGCGACCGCCAAGAGCGCCCCGGCGACGCCGAGCGGCAGCGTCCCTGCGCCGCCGAGCGCCACCGCGCTGAGCCCCAAGGCGACCCAGAGCGCCCCGCCGCAGAGCGCCGCCGCGCTCACCTGGGCCGCCCCCCACGACACGCCGAGCGCGAGCAAGGCCGAGGCGCCGACCAAGGCCGCGCCGCCGAAGGGCGCGAGCCCCCGATGCCTCGCCCAAGGCCGGGCGGCGGGGTCTGGAAACGCGCGAAGCTCACGCGCTGAGGCCTCTTCCATCCCCAAGCGCCGCGTCGCCAGCCGCATCGCCGCCGGGGGCGGCAACAAGGCCGAGACGGCGGCGTCTGAGAGGGGCTCGACGGTGATCCCGCCGCCGTCGAGCCTCCGCGCCACCACGTCTTGGCCGACCCAGCCCTCCCCCGCCGCCGCCAAGGAGCGGACGTCTACCCGGGCGTAAGGCCCGGCGTTGGGCAAGATCGTCACGCCCCAGAGCGTCTCGGGGTCCACCTCAGCCACCCGCACGAGCCCACGCTCGGTCTGGTGCCAGGCCCCGGCGACCTTCATCGAGTGGCCTTCGGCGGCGGCCGCTTGGGTGAACGCCGCGTCTCGGGCCCAGGGGGTGAGGGCCTCGGTGAGGCCCGCGACGGCGAGCCCCGCGGCGACGGCGACCAGCACGATCCGCGCCCGCAGCGCCCCGGGGGAGACCCCAGACGCGCCCAACACGACGAGCTCTCCCCGAGACCGCGCGCGCGCCACCGCCAGGGCGACGCCTGCGCTCAAGAGCGCGGGCCAGAGCTCCCGGGCCAAGAGCGGCATCCGCAAGACCACGAGGAGCCCGAGGCTCGTCGCCGACTGCCCACGGGATCGCTCCACGGCCTCGACGATCCCCAAGACGGCGAGGCCCGCCGCGAAGGTGAGCGCCATGCCCCGCCCGAGGAGGATCCCCACGAGTCGCGTCGTGGTCACCGGTCCCTCCACCGCGCCCACACCCAGGCCGCGCCAAAGGCGAGGACCAAGGTCGGCGTCCAGGCGATCACCACCCCGGGCAAGGCGCTCGCGAGGGGGTCCACGAGCCGGTTGAGCGCCCAATACAGGAGCACCCACAAGAAGATCCGCCCCGGACGCCCAGAGAGCGCGAGGGGCAGGCTGAGGATCGGGATGATCGCCGCCGCCACCGGCGCCGCGTCCCGACGGTACAGCCAGGCGCGCTCGACCTCGGCCCGACGCCCCCGGGACTCCATCCGGTCGATGAGCGCGCGCAGAGACCCGTCGCTGCGCTCGACGAGCTCAACCCGGGCGCTCGTCTGTGGGGCGGCGAGGGTCGCCCGGCCAAAGTTCACCCGCAGCTCCGGGGCGTCGGGGTGATGAAGCACGCCGCGCTCAAACACGACGCCCTCGGCCTCCCACGACGCCCGCGCCGCCCAGCCGACGGTGAGCCGACCCGCCCGCTCCCACAT
>JBEAVX010000791.1:0-2837 GCA_041160755.1 Pseudomonadota bacterium | reverse complement strand
CCCCAACGACGCCGACACAGACGGCGGCGGCGTCACCGACGGCGTCGAGGTGGAGATCGACGGCACCGACCCCAACGACGGCGCCGATGACGTCATCGTCCTCACCGACACCGACGGCGACGGCCTCACCGACAAGGAGGAGGAGGTCTTCGGCACCGATCCCGACGTGGCCGACACCGACGGCGACGGCCTGAACGACGGCGCCGAGGTGATCATCTTCGGCACCGACCCGCTGGACGCCGACACCGACGACGGCGGCGTCAACGACGGCGACGAGATCGACGGAGACACCGACCCGCTCAACCCCGACGACGACAGCCTCAGCCCGACCGACGCGGACGGCGACGGCCTCACCGACGCCGAGGAGGCGGAGCTGGGGACCGATCCCAACGACGCCGACTCCGACGACGACACGATCAGCGACGGCGACGAGGTGAACACCACCAACACCGACCCCATCGACGCCGACAGCGATGACGACGGCCTCAGCGACGGCGACGAGGTGAACACCACCGGCACCGATCCCAACGACGCCGACTCCGACGACGGCGGCGTCAACGACGGCGACGAGATCGAGGCCGGCACGGATCCCCTCGACGGCGCCGACGACGCGCCGGTCAGCGATGACTCGGGGCTCCCGAGCGGAGACGGCGTGCTGAAGGGTGGCGGCGGCTGCGCCTGCGCGACGAGCGCGACGACGCCTCCGGCCTCGGGGCTGTGGGCGGGCGCCTTGGCCCTCGCCGGGCTGCTCCTGCGCCGCCGCCGGTGACATCCCAGGCGGGGTCGGCGACAGGGCGTGTGGTCACACCTCCTTCACCGGTCCCGCTCGCGCCGTCCGGTCGCTCCCCCACACGGTCGCTCGTGGGGGAGCGCGCGGGGATCAGCCGCTCGACGCGCTGTCGCCGCGGTCGCTGTCGCCGCCGCTGTCGAGAGGCGCGGCCACCTCGCAGCGGCCGTCCGGGTTGGTGTTGACCTTAGGCACCAGACACTGATCGCGGCGCGGGCAAGCGCAGGTCTCGGCGTAGCCGTCGATGCAGCAGGTGTAGGTCTGTCGCGCGCAGGCGGCGGTGAGGGAGAGCGTGGCGAGGGTGAACAGACGAGTCAGCGACGACATGGCAACGCTCCGGCGGTGGCTCGCTCACTGTATCCCAACCGCTCAGGCCGTCGGCCACAGCACACGCTGGCTCGGCGTGTACCCGAGCTTCTCTTTGGCCCGCCCGCCGTCGAGCACGGCGCCGTAATGGAAGCGGCGGCGGTTCATCCCATAGGAGAACTCCGAGCCCCGCAGGCGGCGGCGCAGGCGGTAGATCGGCGTGAGCAGGGCGCTGGAGACGGGCAGGCCCACGCGCCCCCAGCGGTGGATCACCTCCGTCAGCGGCAAGGTGTCGGCGCCGGGGATGTTGAACACGCCTTGAACGCCCCAGGCCAAGGCGCCCAAGATCAAGGCCCGGGCGGCGTCGTCGAGGCTGAGCAGGTTCATCATCGGGTCGTAGCCCGCCGGGCGCAGGCAGATCGGCGCCTCTAAGTAGTCAAAGAGCTGGGAGCCCGTGCCCGGCGCGAGGATCTCCCCCAGGCGCAGCACGGCGATCTCCAGGTCATCACAGAGGCCCATGCGTGTGCAGGCGGTGAGGTCGGCCTCCACACGGTCACGCACCCACTGCGGCGCCTTGGGCTGCATGTTCAGCGGGTGGTCCTCTGTGATGAGTGTGGGGAGATCGTTGCGGATCTGGTAGACCTCACCATACGAGCGCAGCACGAGACGGCGCAGCGTCGGGTGGCGCTCGGCGAGGGTGAGCAGCTCCCGCAGGGCCTCGACGTTCTGGGCGTGAACCCGGCCGCCTTGGGCGTGTAGGCCGCGGTGCATCGCCGTATGCAGCACGATCTCAGTGTTGTGATCACGGGCGAGGCCAAAGAGCAGCTCGTGGGCCTGGCGACCGCTCGTGAGGTCCACCGCGCGATACACAAACCGGGGCTCCTCAGCGAGGATCGGGCCTTCAGCCTCGCGACCCACGCCGATCACGTCCTCGACGCCGGGGGTGCGCAGGAGCTGGCGCACGATGCGCTCGCCGAGCGGCGTGTTCGCCCCGGTGACCAACAGGCGATGGCCGCGGCTTGGGCGTGTCTCGCTCATGTGAACAGCCTCCCCTTTCGTTCACGGAGGCCCTCGGCGAGCAGATCCTCGACGGCGTCGCGAACCCGCTGGCTCGCCTCCCGCACGATCTCCGGGTCGTCGGCCTGCTCCGGGCGGTAGTCGAGGTGCATCGGGATCGGCGGGCCGTAGCGCAGGCGATACCGCACCGGCAGGGGCAAGGGCGTGGCGGGCACGGGCAGGTACGGCAGGCCCAGGCGGCGGCCCAGGCCCTCCAGCCGCGCGAGCTGGGGCATCTGCTCCTCGGGGCCGACGAGGCCGACGGGCACCACCGGGGCTCTGTGTCGAATCGCCAGCTCGGCGTGGCCCACTCGCCAGGTCTGGAGCTTGTAGCGCTCGGAGTAGGGCTTGCCGATGCCGGGCACCCCCTCGGGGAAGATCATCAAAAGCTCACCCGCGGCGAGGAGCGCCCGGGTGTTGCCCCGAGAGCCGCCCACCGCGCCGCCCCGGGCGAAGAACGAGCCCACGAGCGGCAAGGTCTGCACGAAGTGGTCCTCGACGGGGCGCGGCGCGCGGCGCACCTTGAGCAGCAGGTCCGTCCACAGCATCATCGCGTCCGTGGGCACGGTGCCGGAGTGGTTGGCGGCGACGATCACCGGCCCCGCGGGCGGGACGTGCTCGGCGCCGACAGAGCGCACACGGAAGTAGCGGTCGTAGAGCGGGCGCGTGATGGCGAGGCCCAGGCCGA
>JBEAVX010000766.1:0-5622 GCA_041160755.1 Pseudomonadota bacterium | reverse complement strand
TGTTCATGCGCGGTCGTGGCCCGGGCAACCCCGAGGGCCTGAGCAGCTACAACCCCGAGACTGAAGAGAGCGCGTTCTTTGATGTGCTCTCTACGCCGGAGATCGAGACCAGCGAGGAGCTCGCCGTGAAGGCGCTCCTCGACGCCTTGGCCTTCTTCGAGAGCGCGGACGGCTTCGGCAGCGCGGACATGGCGGGCTGGCTCTGGGGCTACAAACACACGGTCACCTTCGACAGCGTGCTCAAAGACTTCTTGGGCGACGACCCCACCTACGCCGCCTTGATCACCCCGTTCTCGATCACCACGGAGCAGCTCCCCTTGGCGGCGGAGATCCCGTCCGACGACCCCCGCGCGGACCTCACGGGCTTCCCGCGCCCCGGCGACCAGTACGGCGTCGACGCGGCGAACCCCGGCTGGTCGGGCACCTCGTTCAGCTACGGCAGCGGCCCGGTGTTCCGCATGGTGGTTCAGCTTCGCCCCGACGGCGTGAGCGGGCTCAACATCTTGCCCGGCGGACAGTCGGCGATCTTGGAGAGCCCCTTCTTTGATGATCAGGCGGCCTTGTGGCTGGGCAACCAGGCGCACCCGCTGCGCTTCTCTCCTGAAGACGTCGCGGCGGGCGCCACGGGCCGGGAGCGTTATGTGCCGCTCACTGGAGGCGGCGCGTGCCTGTGACCCACTCCCTGCCCGTGCAGGTCTACTACGAGGACACCGACTTCACCGGGGTCGTGTACCACGCGAACTATCTCAAGTACTTCGAGCGGGCGCGGGAGCACCTGCTGGGCGTCGAGGCCCTGGTCAAGCTGTACCAAGAGCGCGGCGTCGGCTTCGTCGTGTACAAGGCCGAGCTGACCTACCGCGAAGGCGCCGTTCATGGTGATCTTCTGGAGGTGCGCACCACCGCCAACGCGCCGAGCGAGTACCGGGCGATGTTTAACCAGTCCATCTGGCGCGGCGGCAAGGGCCCCTTGGTCGAGGGGCTCATCACCCTGTGCTGTGTGGACCCCCAGCGGCGGCTCGTGCCGCTGCCGGAGGAGGTCTACGCGGCGCTCAAGGGCTGAGCGGCGCGCTAGGCTCAGCCTTTGTCGCCCTCGTCCTTGAAGCCGTCCTCACGGTAGGCCCGGGCCAGCACGCTCATCGGGTGCATCGGCTTCACCCCGGCGTGCTGCTGGAACTGCACGGCGGCGAGCGGACAGTCCGTGGCCCAGATCTTCGCGCCCGGCGCGGCCATGCCGTCAAAGGCGCGTTTGCCGACGCGCTGGCTGGCCTCAAAGCCCTCGACGGTCATGGCGTAGGTGCCGTCGTGGCCGCAGCACTCCTGCACGGCGTCCACCTTCACGCCGGGGATCTTGGCGATGAGCTGCTTTCCTCGGAAACCGATGGCCTGGGCGCGCAGGTGGCAAGGCGCGTGGTAAGCGACGGCACCCTGGGGCGGCGTGGACTTAAAGTCGGTGTTGAACCGTGGCTCTGCGCGGATCGACCACAGGTGCTCGCTCGGATCCCGCACGGCGGCGGCGAGCTTCTCGGCGCGGGGCTTGTCTTCAGGCGCGACGAGGGTGGGGTACTCCCGGCGCAGCATCATCGAGCAGGTGGGGTTGATGGCGATGACCTTGGCCCCGGCCTCGACCCACGGCGTGAGCAGATCGAGGTTGGCCTTCGCCTGGGCGCGGAGACCGTCTAAGTCGCCATGCTCCCACTTGGGCATCCCGCAGCACTGGAGCCCCTTCACGCAGGCCACCTTGACCTGGTTCTTGTCCATGACCTCTAAGGTGTCTTGGCCGATCTGGGGCTCGTTGTTCTGCACGTAGCAGGTCTGGAAGAGCACGGCCTCGGGGGCCTCGCCGGGCTTGGGGGCCTGGGTGATCTTACCGTTCGCGGCGGCCCAGGCCTCAAAGGTGTCGGGGGCGAAGTCGGGCAAGAGCTTGTCGTGGTGGATGCCCAGCACCTTCTCCATCATCCAGCGGTGGGCCGCCACACGGTTCATCGTGTTCGCGAGGCCGAAGCTCGCCCGGGCGAGCTTGCCGGTGAGGTCGGGGTCGCCGAGCACACGGTCGCGCAGGGTGAGGCCCTCGGTCTTCGCCTTGATCGCGTCGTAGCGGTGCACGAGCTTGGGGAAGTCGACCTGAAACTGGTGGTTGTCCCGGGGCGTGTACGGGCACTGCACGTCGCAGAGCTTGCACTGAAAGCAGGCGTCCATGACCCCCTCGATGTCCGCCGCCGTGAGCTTGTGCACGTCGCCGTCGTGGGTCTTGTCGAGCAGGTCAAAGAGCTTGGGGAAGCTGTCGCAAAATTTAAAGCACATGCGACAGCCGTGACAGATCTCGAAGACGCGGGTGATCTCTTTGTCTAAGGCCGCTTTGTCCCAGAACTTCGGCTCGTTCGGGTCGTAGGAGAGGCCGTCGGTGGGGAGATACGAGATGTTGCCGTCGCTCATGGCGCGCTCGCTCTGGGGCTCGGGGTGGGTCTAGGGCGATCTATAGCCCGTTGAGGCCATTACGCTGCGTGAGCACAGGCAGGATCGCCGCGCCGCTGAAGGTAGACAGCGGTGCTCGTCCAGATGGAGGTCATCTCGCTTGCCCGACGACGCCTGGTCGGCCCCGCCTCACCTCAGCATGAGCCCCCATGCGTCGGTTCGGCGAGCCCAACCGGGCGCCGTCCTTCGGCGCGATCTAACCTCCATCTGGACGAGCAACGCTGTATTCTCGTCGCGAGAGGGCCAAGATGGCGCCGTGGAACCCCAACGTTGAGCCCTCGGCGCCAAGCGGCGCAGGACTGGGCGTGGCCTTGGCCCTCGCCGTTCACGCCGTGACCTGGGCGCTCCTCGTGAGCCCGGGGGCGCTCCTCTTGGATGAGGGCACAAACCAGCTCGCCGCCCAGGCGATGGCGGAGGGGCGCGGCTTTGATCTCGGCAACGGCTACGCCGAGCGACCGGCGGCGGCGCTGACGATGTTGGCGCCGGGGTTCTCGGCCCAGGTGACGCCCCAGCTTGGGCGGCTGGTGAGCCAGTATCCGCCGGGCTTCGCGGCGCTCAGCGCGCCCTTGTACGCCGTCTTCGGCGCCGTCGGCGTGAACCTCGTGAGCGGGGTGGCCGTGGCGGCGGTGGCAGCCCTCACGGCGGCCCTCGCGCCCAAGGATCAGCGGCTGTGGGCCTTGGGGATCTTGCTCTTGGCCAGCTTCTTCTGGGAGTACGGCCTCGCCGCGACCGCCCACGCTTCAGCCTTGGCCTTTGGCCTCGGCGCACTCGTCACGGCGGCCCAGCGACCGGTGTTGGCGGGGCTCTTGTTCGGGCTCGGCGTGACCCAGCGCCTCGACGGGGTGCTGCTGCTCCCGGCCTTGGCGGCGGCGATGTCTGTGGCGGGGCCGGGCCTCGTCCGCAGGGGGCTCCTCGGGCTCTTGGGCGCCGCGCCGCCGCTTGTGGCCTTGGCCTGGAGCAACCACGCGCGCTTCGGGACGTGGTCCCTGTTGAGCTACGGCGTCTCCGAGGAGAGCCCGGCGTCCCATGTCGCGCGCACGGCGGGGGTGCAGGCGCACCTGGGCTCCGTGGGGCTGGTGATCGTGCTCTTGTCGCTCTGGGGCGCGCACCGGGGCGCTTCAGGGTGGGGCAGGGGAGCCCTCGCCGCCTTGGGCCTCGGGATCTTGGGCGTCCTCGGCGCGGAGCCCGCCTTGCGCCTCGTCCGTGGGGTCTACGCCCTGCTGATCGACCTGCGCGCCTTGGAGCTGCCCGCCTTGGAGCCCGCCATGTCGCGTGGCGCCGGCGGCGGGGTGATCTACCTCGCGTGCTACAAGCGGGCGTTGTTGCAGAGCTGCCCTTGGCTCGTCTTGCTCCTCGGGCCGCTCTGGGCGCTTGTGCGACAGGGGCCGCTCGCCTTGCTGTGCTCGCCGCTGTGGCTCGTGATCGCCGCCTGGGTCGGGCTGTACGGCGCCTTGGGCTGGCACGGCGGGCTGGGGCTCAACCAGCGGTATTTGTTGCCGGTGCTGCCGGCGGCGGCGATCCTCGTGAGCCCGGTCGTGCGGGAGCTCGCCGCCGGTCGGGGCCTCGCCGTGGCCGTGGGCTTCGCCGTCGCCGCGCCGGGGGTGCTCGCCGTGACGCGGCTCACCCCGCCCCCGTCCGACCTCGCCGAGCAGCTGGTGTATGGCCTGCCGCTCGTGCTGGCGGCCCTGTTGGGGATCCTGGCCTGGGCGCGCTCCGGGGCGGCGGCGCTGGCCTTGGGCCTCAGCCTGGGCTGGTCGGCGGGCCAAGCCGTCGTGTTTGACCTCAACCGCCACCGGCAACACCGGCAGGTCAACCAGACCCTCGCCGACGCCGTGGGCCGGGTGGTGCCCGATCACGCCCTGGTGCTCGCCGAGGTGCCCGATCCCATCTTCGGGCTGCACGACCGACCGGGGGTGATCCTCGCCTCACGGTCCCCAGACGGCGGGGCCTCGGCGCCGGGGCTCATCCGGCATCACCTCGACGTGGGCCGCCCGTGTTTTGCGTTGTTCACCGAGGTCGAGTGGGCCGTGGTCGGCGCGCAGCTCGGCGAGGCCGGGGTGTCGGGCGAGGCGGTCGCGGACGTGGGGGAGATACGGGTCTACGCGCTCACGGCGGCGGCGCCATGAAGCTCATCGTCCAGCTCCCCTGTCACAACGAGGCCAACACCTTGGCCGGTGTTCTGGCCTCGGTCCCGCGCACGCTCCCCGGCTTCGAGACCGTCGAGCTGCTGGTGATCGACGACGGCAGCGACGACGGCACGAGCGACGTGGCCCGAGCCGCGGGCGCCCACCACGTCTTGCGCCTGCCCCAGCGCCAAGGCCTCGCCCGGGCCTTCGCCGCCGGGATCGAGGCGGCCTTGGACTTGGGCGCCGACGTGATCGTGAACCTCGACGGTGACCACCAGTACGACGGCGCCGACATCCCGGCCTTGGTGGCGCCGATTCAGCGGGGCGAGGCCGACCTCACCCTCGGCGACCGTCGCACCGCCACGCTGTCGCATTTTTCGCCCGCGAAAAAGATGCTTCAGCGCTGGGGCAGCCGGGTCGTGGCCTGGCTCTCCGGGGTTTATGCGACAGATGTGACAACGGGCTTTCGGGCCCACAGCCGGGCCTTGGCCGCGTCGCTGCTGATCGTCAGCGAGTACACCTACACCCTGGAGACCTTGGTGCAGGCCGGTCAGCGTGGGGCCCGGGTGGTCTCCGTGCCGGTGACGGCGCGCCCGCCGACGCGGCCCTCGCGGCTCATTCGGTCGGTGCCCGAGTATGTCGTGCGGGCGGGGCTCACGGCGCTGCGGGCCACGGCGATGCACCGGCCCCTGGCGCTGTTTGGGGCCCTGAGCGCGGCGGCGTTTGTGCCGGGGCTGCTCTTGGGGCTCCGGGGGTCGTACTACCACCTCCAAGGGGTCAACGGCCACGTCCAGTCCCTCGTGCTCGCGGCCTGCCTGCTCACCGTCGCGGCGGTGTTGGGCGTGACCGGGGTGATCGCCGAGCTGCTGCGGGCCCAGCGCCGGGTGACCGAGGACCTCCGCGCGGAGCTGCGACGGCGCAGCTTCGGCCCGTCCACGACGGACAAGGAGAGCGACGCGCCGCCCCGCCGTGGTTAGGGTGTGTGGGCCTGAACTCCCCATCGAGGTGCCTATGCTTCTCACCC
>JBEAVX010000684.1:0-6063 GCA_041160755.1 Pseudomonadota bacterium | reverse complement strand
ATGCGCCGCTTCACCCCTCTCTCCGCCCGCCCCTCCCTGCTCCTGCTCACCGCGCTCCTCGCCGCCGCGCCGCTCTCCGGCGGTGGGCGCGCCGAGGCCGCGGATCGCCGCACCCCGGTCGTGCTCGCCGTCGAGCGCGCCGTGCCGTCGGTGGTCTCGATCGACGTGGAGCTCTCGGTTCAGCTCCCCTTCGGCTTCTTGATGGGCGGCAGCGGCACGGCCCAGACCACGTCCCAAGGCTCGGGCGTCATCCTCCGCGCCGATGGCGTCGTGCTCACGAACGCGCACGTCGTCGACGGCGCCACGGCGATCAAGGTGCACACCGCCGACGGCCGGGTGTTCACCGCCCAGGTCGTCGGTTTAGACGCCGATCTTGACCTCGCCGTGCTCCTGCTCGACGGCGCCAAGGATCTCACCCCGATCGCGCTGGGAAAGAGCGGAGAGCTCTACCTGGGCGAGTCGGTCATCGCCATCGGCAACCCCTACGGCTTGGGGCAGACCGTCTCGACCGGGGTGGTCTCGTCCAAGGCCCGGGAGGTCGAGCTCGCGCCGGGGGTGTACCAGCACTACATCCAGACCGACGCGGCGATCAACCCCGGGAACTCCGGCGGGGCCTTGGTGAACCTCGAAGGCCAGCTCATCGGCGTGAACACCGCGATACGCGCCGGAGCTGAAGGCATCGGCTTCGCGATCCCCGTCGATCGCGCCTGGAAGGTCGCCCAAGACATGCTCACCTTCGGCGAGGTCCGCGCGCCGTGGCTCGGCGTGGATCTCAAGGACATCTCCCGCCAGCGCCTCCAGGGCACCCCCGTCGCGGCGGGCGCGGTGCAGGTGGTGCGGGTGTACCCCGAGAGCCCCGCGGCGAAGGCCGGGCTCAAGGCCGGGGATCTCCTCTACCAGTCCCAAGGCCGCCCGGTGCGCTCCACCGCCGACCTCAACGGCGCCTTGGCTGAAGAGAAGCCCGGCGCCAAGCTCACCGTTCAGCTCTACCGCGGCGCGACGGCGATGAAGGTGGATCTCACGACCACCGACCTTCCCGTGGGCGTCGAGGCCACGGTGCTCAAGGACACCCTCGGGGCCCAGCTCCAGGTGGTCAACGGCGCCTTGGTGTTCTCGTCGCTCACCGCCACGGGGAGCCTGGCGAAGCGCGGCATCCTCGTGGGTGACGTGCTGCACGCCGTCGATGGCCGCCCGGTGAAGACCTTGGACGAGCTGAACCTCGCGCTCCGTCGCGCGAAGGCGCACCACCGGGCGTCTGTGGTGTTTACGGTCTCTCGTGGGCGGATGCGCGGGAACCTCACCGTCGACATCTGAGCCCGGTCACGGTACCCACTGCCGAGCGCCTCCACATCCATCTCCCGGAGTCATCCCCATGTCTGATGTTTCGCCGACCGTCGGGTCTCCCCGCGAGGCCAAGGCTGAGCTGCAGGTGAGCTTCGCCTCGTTCTTGGTCTCCCTTGGCCGCACCGCCCTGGAGCACCTCGGCGACATGCCCGAGACCGAGGCCCGCGCCGATCTCGACCTGGCCCGGCAGACCATCGACCTGCTCGCGATCCTCCAAGAGAAGACCAAAGGCAACCTCGACGCCGAGGAGGTGCGCCTCTTGGAGTCCATGCTGTATGAGCTGCGTATGCGCTATGTGAAACGCGCTGGCCCATCAAAGGCTTGAAAAGAACCGCGCCCTGCCAGTTGACATAGGCGATCTGCCCAGTGTAGGGTGCTCCCTCTGCTGTCATGACCCCCGAGGAGACCTCCCATGCGCTTCATCAGCCTGACCGTGCTCGCCCTGACCGCCGCCTCTTGCAGCGGCGGTGACAAAGAAGTGATCGACACCCAGCCCCCCTGCGGCGTGGAGATCGACGAGACGATCCCCGCCGCTGGCGCCACCAACTTCTACTACCGCGGCGAGATCGAGTTCTACCTCTCTGACGCGGACGAGACGGCCACGCTCAGCATCGACGGCGTGACCGGCACGTCCTACCGGAACGAAGACAACGACGTCGTCTACTTCAAGCCCGACGCGCCGCTCTCCCCCAGCACCGCCTACACCGCGAAGCTCACCTACTGTACCGGCGAGGCCGAGGTCGCCTTCACCACGAGCGCGCTCGGCACCTCCATCGCCGACCCCTCCTCCCTCATCGGCAAGGTCTACTCCCTCGACCTCCAGGCGGGCCGCGTGGTCGTCCCCGAGGGCGTCGGCTCGGTGCTTGAGCAGTACCTCGACATCGTGATCTTCATGGAGGTCGCCTCGGCGGACGCCTCCTCCATCCGCCTCTTCGGCGCCTTGGCCGACGAGGCCAACCCCAGCCAGCAAGACTACTGCTCCCAGACGCTGGCCTTCCCCGAGGCCGACTTCACCGGCGCGCCCTTCTTCGAGATCGGCCCCGAGAGCACCGACATCGCCGTGGCCGGGTTTGAGGTCACCATCGACGACCTGCTCATCTCCGGCACCTTCGCCGGTGACGGCTCCATGTGGGGCGGCGGCGTGCTTCAGGGCTCCGTCGACACCCGCGCGCTGGTCCCCCTCATCGAGGAGGGCGGCGAAGACAGCGCCGTCTGTGACATCGTCGCCGGCTTCGGCGTCGCCTGTGAGGTCTGCTCGTCTGACGGCCAGCCCTTCTGCTTGAGCATCAAGGCCGTGGACCTGGGCGGCGAGGAGATCACCTCCACCAACCTGGAGGAGATCGCCATGTCCGACTGCCACGAGAGCTGCCCTGAGAGCGTGAACAACGCCGAGTGCACCCTCTGATCCAGCGTCCCTGACGTTGACCCCGATGAAGGGGAGGAGGCCAACCCCTCCTCCCCTTTGTCGTCTCTACCACCGCTCGCCCTCGCCCCGGAGCCCTCATGTCCTGGCACCCGCTCGCCCTCCCCCTCGCGCTGCTCACCCTCGCGGCCTGCAACAAGGACTCCGTGAGCATCGATGACGACTCGGGGAGCCCCGGCGCCGACAGCGCCGTAGAAGGTGACGCTGACGCCGACGCCGACGCCGACAGCGACACGGACTCCGACAGCGACGCCGACGTTCCTTGTGAGGCCGAGGTCATCTCCGTGACCCCCGCGGACGGCGACGAGGGCGTGTTTGTGGACGCCACCGTCGTCGCCTTGTTCTCCGCCGCCGTCGCCGAGGACGACGCGAGCCTCAGCCTCACCGGCCCGGATGGCCTCGTGAGCGGCGAGACGGTGTTGATCTCCGAGGGCCTCGGCCTCAGCTTCACGCCGAGCGCGCCCCTGGAGCGGGACGCCGAGTACACCGTCACCGCCGAGGTCTGTGAGGTCGAGGCGGTGGCCGCGTTCACCACCGTCGGCGATCCCGTCTCCGACGTCACGGGCTACACCTACGACGTCAACCTGGCCGACGTCACCTGGAACAGCCCCAAGTCCGCGAGCCTGCTCATCGGCTCCATCGAGACCTCCCACCTCTTGTTCATGGTGGAGTCCGTCGACACCAAGAACGACCTCATCGACCTGGTCGGCGCCGCGGGCTGGGACGACCCCGGCCTAGAGCAGTACCCCTGCGCGAGCCCCATCGACTTTGAGCCCGCCGACTTCTCCACGAACCCCGCGTTCGGCGTCGGGCCCGCCGACGCGACGCTGGTGGTCTCAGGCTATGATGTAAACGTCTGGGATCTGGGCATGTCAGGGACCTTCGCTGAGGACGGAGAGTCCCTGTTGGATGTGCAGATCACCGGAATGCTGGACGTCCGTGAGTTCACCGTCGGCTCCGCTGAGGCCTGTGATGTCGTCACCTTCCTCGGAGACAAATGCGTCGCATGCCCCAATGACGGCGTGGAGGGCTGCCTGGAGGTGGACGCGACGATGGACGCGGCCTACTACGCGCCTGGCGTCAGCGTCGATCCCACCCTCGTCCCCGAGTGCTGAGCCCGCCCGGCGCCTCGGCTGGGCCGTCGCGCTCTCGCCCCTCGTCGTCGGCGCCTGCACCAAAGCCGACGATCCTGCCAACGACGCCCAGCGCGACACCTCGTCCTGCGCTGTGGGCGTCACGAGCGCGCTGCCGCTGGACGGCGAGGCCAACCTCGGCACCAACGCCACGATCAACCTCCAGCTCGACGGGGCGGTCGACGGAGACGACGTCGCGCTCTCGCTGAGCCCGCCCGCGCCGACGCGCCAGGCGGTCGGCCCCGACACCCTGGTGTTCACCCCCGACGGGCTGCTCGCGCCGCTGACGGTGTACGACTGGGACGTCACCCTCTGCGGTGAGGCCCTCGCGAGCGGGCGCTTCACCACCCGCACCCAGGGGGAGGCCGTGGGCCCGCGCGACCTCGTCGACCGGGCGTTCCAGATCGACACCCGCAAGGCGCGCTGGGCCTTGGGCGCGCTGGAGTCCACCTACATCGCGCGGTACGGCGGCATCCTGCTGTTTGAGGTCGCCGACGCCGACGCCACCGCCCTCGACCTGCTCCTCGCGCCAGGCACAGACCTCAGCGGGGTGGTCGTTCAGTCCAGCGGCGGGCTGGTGCACAGCTCCGGCGTGCCCTTTCACCACAACCCCTACGTCGGGATTCGGCTGGGGAAGATGCCGCTCACGCCGCCGAGCGGGGCCGTGACGCTCAGCGACGTCGAGCTTGAGATCGCCTTCACCAACGCGGGCATCGGCCTAGGAGACGGTCGGATGCGCGCGACGGTGGACCTGCGCGAGCCGACCGCCGAGGGCCTCGCCGAGCGCTGCGCGGCCCTGGAGGCTGAGCTGGGCGCGGGCTGCGCGCGCTGTGAGGATGGTGAGGCGGCGTGCGTGACCGTCACGATGGATGGCCTCATCGGCGGGATCGTCGCCGGGCTGCAGCTCACCGAGGCCGAAGACAGCGACTCAGGGCCCTGAGCCCAAGCCCCCCTTCGTGGAAGGTCGGGGGGCCGCGACGGGTCTTCCTGATGAACCTGTCGCGCGGATCTCTTGACAGGGCAACACTTCGGAGGCAAGATCCCCCCATGCGCTCCTTCCTTCTCTCCCTGCTCCTCGTGCTCTCCCCGGCCATGGCGGGGGACGCCACCCAGCCTCACCCCCACCAGGGCGTGCTCAAGCCTTACCCGCAGCCGCCCAAGGCCGTGCCGCTCACCGCCGCCCAAGAGGCGACCCTCGCCACGGGCCAGCCGGTGTTCGTGCGCACCGACGGCGGCGACCAAGGCCGCGGCGCGGCGGTGTTCATCGTGAACGCCCCCCGCGAGAAGGTGTGGAAGGTGATCAAGAGCTTCTCGTCGTACCCCTACTGGGTGGACGGCGTGAAGAAGTGTGAGGTCTACAAGACCAGCGGGAACAACGTCTACGTGCGCTTCGTCATCGGCAAGATGGGCGTCGAGATGGAGTACTTCATCAAACACATGGTCTCCTCCGACGGCGAGTGGATCACCTGGACGCTGGACTACAGCCGCCTCTCGGATCTCGATGACTCCGTGGGCGTCTGGCGGGTGGTCCCCCTCCCGACCGACCCCACGAAGAGCCGCGTCGAGTACAGCGTCGATCTCAAGGTCTCGTCGTATGTGCCTGACTTCGTGAAGAGTTACCTCCTCGACGACGGCATCAAGAGCGCGACGCAGTGGGTGAAGACCCAGGCCGAGAAGCCTTAGCCCCGCGCGCCGATCGCCCTCCGCCCAGCGCGCCGCCGATCGGCGCGCTTTTTTGTGTCTTGGCGTCGAAGGGCCCAAAATTTCCCGCGCTTTACATCATCTTGACATGGCTGCAGGGGCCACGATTCTGATGGTTTAGACGCGCTTCAGCCCCTCGTGGGCCCGGCGCGGGGCGAAACAACTCGACGAGCGGGTGCGTAGCGGCTTACACACCACGGCCTCCTTGTGCTAGTGTCCGACTCGCTGCTGTTGCCGCGGGTCAATCGGACTCCGCCGCGGAAGCTGAATCCAGCCGCTCCTTCAAAACCCACCCCCCTCTCCGCGCCCCTGAATCACCCACCGCATGTTGGCACCTGCGGCGTGACTCGATGGACGCGCCGAGGCCCCGCCGCTCCGAGGAGCGCACGGGCTTCGGGAGGTTACTGCGCGACGCCGGTTCAATGGCGAGCGCGCGAGCTGCGACCGGAAGATGCTCTCTAC
>JBEAVX010000683.1:0-5355 GCA_041160755.1 Pseudomonadota bacterium | reverse complement strand
CAAGACCAGGGCCTCGCCGACACCTTCACCGGCGCGGGCTGCGGGTCAAACGCCTGGGAGGTCGGCGTGCCCCAAGACGTGAGCGCCACGGGCTGCATCGGCGTGGCGCACCCCATCGCCGAGTGCCCCACGGATCACGACGTCGTGGCGTTGGCGAACGGCCAGCTCTTCTTCGGCGAGCGGATCACGAACATGTGTGAGGTGGCCGGTCGGCCCAAGGCGCTCGGCCCCTACGGCCTTGATCCGCGCTGATCCGCCCTCAGAAGCGGTACCCCAACGAGAAGCCCCAGGAGAAGCCCCGGGGCGGGCGCTCCCAGCGCGCCTGCTCCCACACCACCAGGGGCTCGCCCTCGGCGTTGGTGACGTTCACCGCTGTAGACGTCTGGAACGAGATCCCCGCGAGGTAACGAAGCTCGGCGGCGCCGACGAGGCCCGACTCCGCGACGCCGTTGACGCCCACGCCAAACCCGCCGCGTAGGCCCTGCTCGCGGTACTCGGCGTTTCCTTGGCCGAGGCTCTCGCTGGTGTAGGAGATCGCCGATCGGGACCAGCGCGGGCCGAGCACGCCGACGACGTAAGGGTCGAGGCCCTTCTTGCCGCCTTGGCCGAGGGTCTTGGGGGTGACGTGTAAGGTGACGCGCCCGGCGAAGCCCCGGTGCCACATCGTGATGTCCCAGTCGCCGGCCGTGCGCCCGGAGAGATCGCCCAAGGTGTTGAGCGCCCACTCGCCGAGGCGCTCGGAGAGGAAGGGGCGATCGTTGAAGCCCTCCAGGCCCACCCCGACGCTCAGGCCCTCACGCTGGTAGACGCCGACATCGACGGCGCCGTTGAGGCCGACCCAGGAGAAGAAGCTCAGCGCGAGGCCCAAGGGACCGCCGGAGAAGGCGTTGAACCCGACGCCGAGCTTCACATCGACGGTGAGCGGGGTGAAGGCGCCGGGCCGCGATCGGGCCTCCTTGGCGGAGAGCCGGTTGATCCGCGCGTCCCAGTCAGGAAGAGGCCGGGCGTCGGCGAGGGGCGCTGGGGCGTAGAGGCCAGGCGTGAGGTCAAGCGGCGGCAAGCCGTGGGGGGCGAGGGTTGGCGGCGTCATGCTCGCCCCATTAACCCAGGCCCGGCCGAGGTGATCGGCCCGCGTCAGCCCGTTATGAGGGGGCGCATGTCCCCACTGCTCCAAAACGCCCCACGGCTGGGCGTCGGCATCTCGTGTGAGTTTAACGGCGGCACCCGGGCGGTGAACCTCGACGCCGTGGCCCTGCGGGAGGCCTGGCCCGGGCTGATCCACTTTCTGGAGGTCGGCGCCGACACCCGCCGAGGGCTCGACGACCACATGCGGCGCTGGGCCGCCCAGGGCTTGCCCACGACCTACCACTTCTTGGACCTCAACCTCGCGGAGGCCGAAGACCTCGACCCGCTCTGGGTCCAGCGCACCCAGGCCATCGTCGCCGAGCTCAGCGCGGCGTGGGTGTGTGGGGACGCGGGATACTGGCACGTCGGCGCCCGTGAGCCCGTGCATGACGTGCTCTTGCCCCCGGTGCTCACCCGGTCGAGCGCCGCGGAGATGGCCCAGGCCGTGCGCGCGCTCAGCGCCGCGCTGAACACCCTCGTCGTCCCCGAGAACCCGCCCGCCGTGGCGTATGTCGGCCCGCTGCACCTGCTCGACTACTACGCCCAGGTCGTCAGCGACGGCGACTGCGGCTTCTTGTTGGACTGCTCCCACCTCGCGATCTTCCAGGCCAGCCGAGGCCTCACGCCGCTCACCGCCTTCGACGGTTTCCCCTGGGAGCGTGTGGTCGAGCTGCACATCGCCGGAGGCCGCCCCCGCCAGACCGAGGGGCTCCATTGGATGGAGGACACCCACGACCCCGAGCCGACGCCACAGGCCTGGGCGGTGTTTGAGGCGGCCTTGTCCCGGGCCAAGAACCTCAAGGCCGTGGTGTACGAGTGTGAGCACAACCCCGCTGAAGAGGTCTACGACAACTTCGTTCGCCTCAACGACGCCTTCCCGGTGGAGGGCTGAACCATGTCACATCAAATCCTGCATCGTGTGACAGCCCGGATGCTCTGGGACGACCAGTTCGCCCGGCAGGTCTTCGAGGCCCCTGACCAGGCCCTCGCGGGGCTCGATCTCGACGACGAGGAGCGCGCGGCCCTGGCGACGCTCGACCCCCGCGCCCTGCGGGTGGATCCGCTCCGCCGCCGCCGCACCTTGCAGGCGCTCTGCGCGGAGCTGCCGGTGAGCGTCGCCTTGACCCTGAGCGAGCTTGGCCGCATCAGCAGCTTAGACGCCTACTTTCAGTCTGCGCCGTTTCATCGGGCGATGATGGCCCGGGGCTCGATGTTCTTGGCGTTCACCGAGTATCTGCGCAGCCTAAACCTCCGCTGCCCCCAGCTCCCCGATGTGCTGCGCGTGGAGGAGGCCCTCGGCGTCTGCCGCCGAGAGCTGGAGCGCCCTTGCCCTCGCATCAGCGCCGCGCCTGTCCCCACACACGTCTGGACGGCCCGGGCCCCCGGGGTCGGCGTGCTCACCGTGGACGGCGAGACCTTGACCTGGATGAACGCCGTTCAACAGACGCTCTTTGAGCTGAGCCTGATCCCGGCGATGGGCCTGGTGAGCGACGGGCCCCGGGTGCCGCCGCTCAGCCCGCCCGGCGAGCAGGCGCCCAAGCTCCTCGTGGTGCACCCCGCGGCGGGGGGCTCGGGGCTCTTGGAGCTGGGCCGCGTCGTGCACACGTTCTTGGGGCAGCTCGACAGCCCGACCCTCGCCACGGACGCGCTCAATCAGGCCTGCCGGCTCGGGCTCAGCGAAGCCAAAGCCGAGTCCTTGATCTTCGACCTTCATGAGGAGGGCCTGATCATCGCCGAGGCGCCATGAGGCCCTTCGGGGCGATGATCTTCGCCGTGGCTTGCGCCCCCGAGGCGCCGGTGCTGACCGCCCGCGCCGCCGCTGACCATGTGCTCGTGGAGTCGAGCGTCCCCGTCGAGCGCGCGGTCTTGCTCGACCCCGCGGGCGCCCCCTTGGTGAGCCGCCGCTTGCCGGCGCCGCTGACCACCCTGCGCCTGGACTGGCGCGCCCCGGGCCCTGGGCGCTACACCGCGCGGGTGTGGGCCGACGGCGCCTTCTACGACACGATCGTCGAGGTCACCGCGCCCAGCCGACCGTTCAGCCTGAGCCTTGAGGCCCCGGTCGGCCAAGGGGCGCTGCCCCTCGGGGACGCCGCGCCGGCGCCGGTGGTCTTGATCGACGGCGCCCCGACCCAAGTGGCGCTCACGCTCACCGCCCGAGAGGCCGGGGAGGCGCGGTTGAGCCTCGGCGCGCGTCACACGGCCCGCGCGCTGTCGCAAGGCGAGCGCCTCGTGCTGCTCACGACCTTGGACGGCCCCGCGGAGCTTGTCGCATCATTGGGCGAGGTGTCACAGACCCTCTCGCTACACACCCGATCCGTGCCGCTGGACACCCTGCGCGAGCAGCTCAGCGTCGGCGCGCCGCGCTTCCCCGCCGAGCTGAACGGCGCCGCTGAGCTCGCGCGCCCCGCCGGGCGAGTCACCCTGCCGTCGGGCTGGTGGCGGGGGGTGCAGCGGGCCTTCGGGCTCGGCGTGCGCCCCCAAGACGGCGGCGCGCCCTGGTCGTATCAGGCGATCCCCATCACCAACCACGGCGCGGAGGCCGTGAACCTGAGCCTCAGCGCGCGGGTGCTGGGGGCGGACGGCGCCCCGGCGGCGCCCTTTCGCCCAGACAACCGCGGCGGCGAGTCCCCCAACGGCGCGGTGACGGCGCTCCTGCGTGTGCCCGCCGGGGGAGAGGCCGTCGCCGTCTTGCCGATGTGGGTCGATGAGGCGCTCTTGCGACAAGAGGACGGGCAGACCTACACCCGGCGGCTGGAGGTCTCGGCCGTGGGGCAGGCCACCCCCCTCGCCGTAATCGAGTCGCCGCTCCACGTGAGCGTTGGCAGCGCCGGGGCGAGCCTCGGCCTGCTCGTGGGGCTGCTCTCCGCCGCGCTGGGCCTGCGACAGCTCAGACGAGAGGGCCCGGCCTGGCTCGGTGAGCCGCCGACGAGCACGCTGTTGACCATCTCCCTGTTCGCCGCCGTCGCGTTCTTGTTCAACGCCGCGAGCCTGCTCATCGGCGTCGGCGTCGCGACGGTGCTCGGGCCGTTCTCGCCGCTGCTCACCGGGCTCATCGACGGCGCCGCCCGGGCGGCGATGCTCGCGACCTTGTTGACCCTCCATCCTCGGCCTGGGGTCGCTGGGCTGTACCTGCTCACCCAGGCCTTGCTCTCGGGCTTCACCTTCGGGCGGATCGGCCTGATCGAGCTGCTGTTCGTCGCCAAGCGCCTGTTCTGGGTGGAGCTCTTCTTGCGGGTGTTCGGGCTCACGACGCGCCCGAGCTGGCGAGACGAGCGCCCCCTGAAGCGCTGGGCCCGCCTCGCCGGGGCCCTGTGCTGCGCCGAGGTGGTGAGCGAGGCAACAAGCTTGATGCTTTCTGTGGCGCTCTACCGGCTGTTCTTGGCCGACTGGTACATCGGGATGATGCTCCTGGGGCCCGCCTTGGGCTACACGGCCTTGGCCTGCGCCTTCGCCGTCCCCTTCGCCGAGAGCCTGCGGAGGATTCAACGCTGATGTTGCGTCTTGAGGCCCTCGGCTACACCTACCCCAGCGCTGCAGCGGCGACGTTGACCGACGTGAACCTTCACCTCACGCCGGGCGCCTTGACCTTGCTCACCGGGCCCTCGGGCTGCGGGAAGTCAACCTTGTTGCGGCTCGCCGCTGGGCTGAGCCAACGCCATGGCCAGGGCCGCGTGACCGGCCGCGCCTTGGTCGCCGGGGGGCACGTCGAGCGCCTCGCCCCGGCGGCGCGCGCCCGCGCGCTGGCCTTCGTGTCGCAAGAGCCAGGGGACCAGCTCCTCACGGGCACCTTGGGCGACGAGCTCGCCTTCGGCATGGAGTCCGCCGGGTTTGACCCCGCCGAGATCAACGCCGCCCTCGTGCCGGCCTTGTTGGGCGTGGGGCTGCCGGGGGATCCCGAGCGCTCCACCCGGGCGCTCTCCGGCGGTCAGGCCCAGCGCCTCGTCGTGGCGGCGGCGATGGTGGCCGGGGCCAAGCTCCTGCTCCTCGACGAACCTCTGGCGATGCTCGATCCCGCCGGGGCGAACGAGCTGATGCGACAGCTCCGCGCGGCCTGCGACGCCGGCGCGGCGGCTTTGCTCGTCGAGCACCGCCTTGAACAGTGCCTGCCCTACGCCGATCGACTCGTGATCCTCGGCGGCGACGGCGTGGTCCTCGCCCAAGGCGACACGCGGCCGCTGAGCCCGGCGCTGGAGGCCGCCATGGAGCGCCTGGGGTTGGACGCCCCGGAGC
>JBEAVX010000671.1:0-4254 GCA_041160755.1 Pseudomonadota bacterium | reverse complement strand
CCTCCGAACACGCCCCGACCACCCTCAACAGCGCCCGTCACGACCTCCGAACACGCCCCGTCGACCCTCAACAGAGCGCGTCACGACCTCCAAACACACCCCGCACCCCCTCACCCGGTCACATCCGCCTCATCCCCCTTCTCCGCCCGATAATAGAAGCTGCGAATCAGCCCCTTCTTGCCCGGGAATGCCACCTGTAGGCGCGGATACGCCCCGTTGTAGATGCCACGCGCCTTGACGAGGCTCGCCCGCAGCGCCGCGTTGGCGGACTGCTCGGCGTCGTAGTCCAGCACACGCTGGCCCCGGGCCGCGTCGATGGCCGCGAGCGCCGCGCGCAGCACCTCGGCGAAGGGGGAGATCGCCGCCAGCTCGGCCTCGCCGTCATGCACCGCGAGCACGTTCTTGAGCATCCGCGACTGGTCGTCGCTGCCATACCCCGCCGTCATCTCCGTCGGCGTCACGGGGAACATGCGCAGGTACCGGGCGTCCGCGCGGCCCTCGGGCAGAAGCGCCATGAGCGCCTTCACGTACCGCGACACCGCCACGTCCAGCTCCTCGTCCAAGTACCGGATCTCCGCGGTCGTGAGCATCCGCTGGCGGCGGGCGGAGACGGCCGCGCTGGACTTGGCCTCGACGTCGTCGTGGGCCGTCTTCAGGTCGGTCGCGACGTCCGCCGCCGCGGGCCGATGCACGATCCGTAGAGTTACGAACATCAGCAGGGTCAGCGCGACCGTGGCGCTTGAGCCCTCTCGCATCGTGTACATCGGCACGCTCCTTGTGGGTGGGCGCCGCCTTGGCCCGTGACCCCAGGCGGCGAAGAGCGCGTACACCACGGCGGCCTGGGGTGGCAAGCCCCGACCCCTGCAGTATCCTGAGCACATGCTCCCCGCCCTCCTCCTCACGCTCCTTCACGGGACCGCCGCCGCCGCGGAGACCGCCCTCTTCACCTTCGACGACGACGCGGGCGGCTGGTCCGGCGGCGAGCTCACAGACGGCGCCCTGCGGGTCACAGACGGCGACGCGACGCTCCCCCTCACGGATGCCCGCGCGCTCCAGGCCTGGCTGCGCCTGCGCCTCGTCGAGGGGACCCACCTCACCCTGGCCCTCGGCGACGCTACCTGGACCGCCGACTACCGCCGCGACGGCGGGATCACCCTCGCCTCGACCGCCGACCCCGGCGAGACTCTGCCGATGCCCGCCGGGCACTACGCCTGGGAGCCCGACGCCGAGCCGGTCATGGAGCCCGGCCCCCAACATTGGGACGCAGGCGACGCCTTACACTCTGAAGTGATCTACGACACAGACACCGCGACCTGGTTTTTGTACTGGACCGGCGCCCACCCCCGCGAGGGCTACGGCTATCGGCAGATCGGCGTCGCCACCTCCCCCGACGGCGTCACCTGGACCCGCTACGAGCACAATCCCGTCATCACCATCGACTACGATCGAACCACGGTGGATGGCATCCACGCGCACATGCCCACCGTCGTGAAGGACGGCGCCGACTGGCACATGTTCTACGCCTGCTATCAGAACGACGTCGGGAACCGCATCTGCCACGCCACCTCTGACGACGGCCTCGTGTGGGACAAACAAGGCGTCGCCCTCGACCTCGGCGCGCTGGACGCCTGGGACTTCAGCGTGCGCCAGCCCGACGTGCTCATCGGCCCTGACGGCACCTGGCACATGCTGTACAATGGCACCTCCCCCGAGGGGCATTATGGCGCCACGGGCTACGCCACCTCCACAGACGGCTGGACCTGGACCCGCGCCGGTCAAGCGAGCGACGACGACTTTCGCCTGCAAGGCGGCGGCATGTTGGAGGGCCCCTACGGCGTCGAGCAGTGGTGGAACTGTGAGGACGTGTTCTGCCACTCCACGGCCACCTGGGACGATCTGACCGTGTGGAGTGACAGCCCGGAGCCGGTCTTGCGCAAGGGCTGGGCGTGGTGGAATGACGGCTACATCCAGGCCCCGACGCCGTGGCGCGTGGGCCCCACCTGGCATCTGTGGTTCAACGGCTACGCCTCCAGCGACACCTTCGAGCGCATCGGCCACGCCCGCAGCGTGCCGCAGCCCGGCGCCTGGATCGATCTCAGCCTCTCTTGGGACGGCGACACCCTCACCGCCACCTTGCTCGGCGCCACGCGCGCGGTCCCGCTCACCACCCTGGACGGGCTGCGCCTCAGCGCCCAAGGCGTCGCCGAGCTCGACAGCGCGCTCTTGGAGTGGGAGCCCGCGCCTGTGGACACCGGGGACACCGGGGACACCGGGGACACCGGCCCGGCGGACACCGGGGACACCGGGGACGAACACGATACAGACAGCCCGGCGCCGAAGGACGGGGCGCCCGCGGGCTGCGGCTGTGGCGCGGCAGGCGGCGGCGCGACGTGGGTCGGCGTGGTGGGGCTGTTGTTGTTGGGGAGGCGGGCGCGGGCCAACGCGACAGCCCCCGCTCCAGGCGCTCGGGCTCTCTGAGCCCCCTTTACAGGCGCGGCCGAAGCTGCATATGCTTGGGTCCGACCCCTGCCCCAGCGACAAAGACATGTCCGATCAAGACCCCAAGCCGCCCGTCACCCCCAAGGTCAACGAGCCCAATGAGCAGGGCGTCCTCACGCGCCGCGACGATCGGACCACCGTCGCCGCCGCGCCGAGGACCGGGGAGACGCAGGAGCCCAACGAGGCCAGAAGCGCCTACTACATTGTCTCACCCTTCATCGGCACCTGCTACCTGCAGGTGCGCCCTGGCGAGCCGCCGCTCGTCGAGGTCGGTGACTTCGTCCGGGCCGGCCGCACGGTGTGCCTCATCGAGTCCATGCTGCTGTACAATGAGATCGAGGCCGAGCTCGACTGCGTGATCGAGGAGGTCCTTATCTCCAACGGGCAGCCGGTCGAGTACGGGACCAGGCTGTTTCGGGTGTACCGTCCCTGACCACGATCCGCGCGGTCCTCGTCACCCGCGACGACACGCACAGACGCTTCGTCTTCTCGACGGGGATCGCGCGACGGACAGCCCGGCCCCGAAGGATTGGGCGCCTGCGGGCGGCGTGGTGGCGATGTTGGGGAGGCTGTGGGCTATCCCGACGCCCAAGCCTCAAGCTCCCGCTCCAGCCGATCAAACTGGCTGAGTCCCCGCGCCCTTGGCCAGCCCGCGGCGATCTCACGGCTCGCGGCGCGATATCGGGCGGTCTGCTTCTTTCGGCTCTGGTTCATGAGCTTGGGCTCGCCGCCGATGAACCGCGCGGCGGGGTCGGGGGCGCACTCCGAGCTGGGCTCGTCGCGCAGGATGGGCAATAGCCACGCCTCGGTGGCGTCCATCGGCGTGGTGATCACCAGCCCGGGCGGCGGCGCTGTCAGGCCGAGATCGTTGAGCAGCGCCGCGCGCAGGGCGTCCGCCGTGTCTTCGGCTGGGGGGCAAGGCCGCGCGCAGGCCACGTCGGGCTCCCGCGCGACATCTCCGTCTACGTGAATGATCAGGAGATCGTATTGGCTGAGCCAGTCGTGCAAGGTCGAGAGGCGCCCGGCCCGCACCTCTTGGCACCACCCGCGCACACCCCGCCAACCAAACCCAAGCGCGCTGCCACCGCTGGTGAGCTCCTCCTCCATCGGCTGCACCATCGTGACCACCACGGGACGCCGCAGCAGGCCGGGCAGGATGGCCGCGAGCACGATCTTGTCCGTGGGCCCCTCACAGACGAGCGCCACACGCAGGGGCTCAGACATCGGGGACGCCGCCGAGCATCCCCGACACCCACAGGCGGCTCAACGGCGCCCGGTCGGCCTTCGCCAAGAGGGCCTCGGTGAGCTTCACACGATGAAACACGGTCTCCCCGGTGGGCTCGGCGCGGTCAACGGCGAACAGGCGCACCCGGTCGTCTTGGAGCGGCAGGCCGTCGAGCGCCACGGGGTTGTGAACGGTGAGCAAGGCCTGACGGGTGGGGTCGCGCAGCATCCAGCCGCAGAGCGCTTGCATCAGCCTCCGGGCGAGGCGCGGGTTGAGGGCGTGGTCGGCGTTGTCGATGGCGAACAGTCGCGGCGCCTGGGGATGTAGGCTGAGCACCAAGGTGAACAGCACCCACAGCGCCCCCTCGCTGGCGTCATAGGCGCTGACCATGTCGTGCCCCGGCGCCATGTGGCGGTCGCGAAAGCGCAGCACCCAGGGCGTCGTCGGCACGCTGCGGCTCATGGGGACGTCCAGCGCCGACACGACGTCAACCCCACGCATCCACTGAATCATCTCGCCCAAGGTGTCGC
>JBEAVX010000614.1:0-4033 GCA_041160755.1 Pseudomonadota bacterium | reverse complement strand
CCCCACGGAGTCTGTGAGCCTTCACGCCGACCCAGCCGCCCAGGCCGACCTCGCGCGCCTCAGCGGGAAGCTGGCCCCAGGCCTCGCCTTGACGAGCGCCACCTTGCCCGACGCCCGGGTGGGCGAGCCCTACACCACGACGCTGACGGCCTGGGGCGGCGCGCCGCCGTACCGCTTCGCCGTCGTCCGTGGGGCCTTGCCGCCGGGCCTCAGCCTCTCCGCCGAGGGCGTGCTCGCGGGCGTGCCCACGGCCACCGTCGAGACGACCCTCACCATCGAGGTGTCCGACACCTCCACGAGCGCCTACCACGGCGGCCCCCAGGTGCACGGCGGGGCCTTGGCGATCACCGTCGGCCCGCCGATCACCATCGCGCCGAAGGGCTGCGGGTGCGACACCACCGGCGGCGCGGCGGGCCTTGGGCTCAGCGCGGCGCTTGGGGCCCTCGCACGACGGCGCCGGGCAGGGCCCCCGTCGGCTGGCCCTCGCGCCAGGTGATCTGACCGGCGCAGATCGTGGCGACGTAGCCCTCCGCGCCTTGGCGCAGGCGCACGCCCCCGGCGGGGAGGTCGGCGACGACGCGGGGGGCGGTGAGGCGCAGGCGGTCCAGGTCGATGAGGTTCACATCCGCGCGGTGGCCGGGGGCGAGCAGGCCGCGGTCGCGCAGGCCGTAGAGCTCGGCGGTCTGGCGGGTCTGCCGGTGGATGAGCCACTCCAGGGGCAGCTTGGGGCCGCGGGCGCGGTCTTTGGCCCAGTGGCTGAGCATAAACGTGGGCATCCCGCCGTCGCAGATGGTGCCGACGTGGGCGCCGCCGTCGGAGAGGCCCATGCGGGTGCCGGGGTGGCTGTGCAGGGTGTGCAGCACGTCGAGGCTGCCCTGGGCGTAGTTGAACAGCGGGAAATACAGAAAGCCCGCGCCGTCGTCCTCCATGAGGATGTCATACGCCAAGGCCGCCGGGTTCATGCCGAGACGCGCGGCGCGGGCGGCGATGCTCTGGTCGGGGTGGGGCTCGTACTCGTTGTCGCCCAAGGCCCACATCCGGTGGAACGCCCGGGTGACGAAGTCCTCCAAGGCGCCAAACGAGAACGGCTCCTCCTCGGTGAGCCGGGCGCGGAAGTCGGGGTCGCGCAGGTGGGTGAGCTGCTCCTCCCACGGGAGCCCGGCGATGGCGGCGTAGGTCGAGCACAGTCGGAACGGGTTCACCGTCGAGCGCCAGCTCTGCAAGATGCCGATGCCCCGCCCGGCGACCTGGGCGTAGAGCGGCAGGCCCTCGGCCTGGGCGGCCTCCATCAAACGCACGTCCTCACGCCACAGCTCGGGGAGCTCGTCGATCTGGCTGAGGTTGAACAGCACGGGCTGGCCGGTGATGCGGGCGAGCTGGCGGAGCCAGTCCATGTCTTGGGGCACGTCGCGGTGGTTCAGCGCCAGCTCAAACACGCCGTGGCCGGCCTGGGGGATCGCCTCCGCGAGGATGAGCAGCTCACGCACCTCGGCGTGGGTGCCCGCCATGTGTACCCCCTCCGCCGTCTTGTGAATCGGCGTGCGGGACGTGGAGATGCCCAGGGCCCCAGCGCGCAGGGCCTCGGCGACGAGGCGGCGCATCTCGTCGAGCTGGGCGTCTGTGGCTTGTCCCTGCTCGGCGGCCTGGGGGCCCATGACGTAGCCGCGCAGCGCCGCGTGGGGCACCTGGGTCGCGATGTCGAGGGAGCGGGGCAGGCGCTCCAAGGCGTCGAGGTACTCGCCGAAGCTCTCCCAGCCCCACTGGATGCCTTCTGAGAGCGCGCTGCCGGGGATGTCCTCGACGCCCTCCATCGTGAGGATGAGCCACTCCCGGTCGGCCTCACGCACCGGGGCGAAGCCGACGCCGCAGTTGCCCATGATCACCGTGGTGACGCCATGCTCACCCGACGGCGTACAGTGGGGATCCCAGGTGGCCTGGCCGTCGTAGTGGGTGTGCATGTCGACGAAGCCCGGCGTGACGAGGAGGCCCCGGGCGTCGAGCTCCTCTCGGCCTTGGCCGGGCACCTCGCCGATGGCGGTGATGAGGCCGCCGTCGATGGCGAGGTCGCCGAGGCGGCGGGGGGCGCCGCTGCCGTCGATGAGGGTGCCACCGCGGATGACGAGATCGTGCATGACCAGACGCTCCAGAAGGAGCGCCCAGAGTAGCAGACCCTCGCGGCGGGCCGTGGCCGATCGTGGAAGACCGCCGCTCAGCCTTGGGTGAGCGCCCGCTCCACACGCCGGGAGAGCGCGCGCAGCGCCGGGCCCGAGAGCGGCGGCAGGTTCTCCGGGGTGAAGCCGCCCTGGGGCACCTCAAGCCCGCCCAAGAGCATCCCCGCGGCGGCGTCTACGGCGACGTCCGCCCGGAACCAGCCCTCAAACCACTCCGCGCCGGGGCCGACGGCCTTCACCTGATCCTCGACGACGTGCAGGGCCAAGGGGCCGCAGAGCTGGGGCGACTCGGCGTGCAGCACTTCAGCGATGGCCTCCCGGGCGGGGAGGTTCTGCACCCAGCCCCCTTGGGGGTGGCGCAGGATCGCCGCGCGTAAGGCGGCGTCCAGGCGCTCGGCGAGGGTGCTCGTGGCGATGGGCGGCGGCGGCGGCGCGGCGCTGACCTGGGGCGCGCTGACCTGGGAGACGATGGCCTCCACCTCGGCCTCGGCGGGCGCCATCGGCGGCGGAGGTGGCGGCGGAGGGGCGCTCAGCGCCTCGACCTCGGCCTCGGCGACGGCGTGATCGGGCGGCGCAGGCGGCGCAGGCGGAGGCGGCGGGGCGGCCTTGGGCGCGGCGGGCACCTCGATGATCACGCAGCCCTGGAGCAGCTCCGGGCGCACCCGGTCCAGGCGCTCCATGAGGATCACGATCACGTTGTCCGAGGACCGAAGCGTGGCGTTCGACGGCCAGTCGGCCAAGGCCGGGGTGTTGCCCGGCAAGGGGTCGATCCGTTTGCGGTTCTCGGGGAGCAGGCCCTCGACGCCGCTCAGCACGAAGCCCAGCCGGCGCCCCGGCGTCGAGATCGCCAGCCAGATGAGCCCCAAGGCGTCGAGGCTCTCCCGGGGGTTCAGCCGCCGGGTGGCGCCGTCCAAGGCCTGCCGGGCCTCGACCGCCCGGGTGAACAGGCTGTGATCGCTCGGGTTGTTGAACTTGAGGCCCTCCTTGAACGACCAGCGCCCGACGATCTCGCGGCTGCGCTGCAAGAAGGTGATGAGCGCGGCCTCGGCGGCCATGGGGGCGTCGTCGAGGCGCCACACGTCGCGCAGGCCGGGGCCGTGGAGCACAAAGACGCTCGCCTCGTCGTTGAGGTATCGGGCTTTGAGCTCGTCAATCCAGGGGGGAAGGCTCATGGGGGCTCCGAGAGGTCAGGGAGAGGGGGTGCTCCAGGCGCCGGAGAGCGCCTCAGCGCGGGCGCCGTCGGGGCGAATGGGCGTGAGCGTGTAGTCGCAGCGCCGGGCGCCGAGGCTGTTCGGGCTATGAATCGACCACAGCGGCGTGAGGCGAACAGGCTCGCCCTCCCCCGCCCAGCGCAAGGGGTGCGTGCGTTTGTCGGCCCACTTGGAGACCTTGCCGGTCTTGGCGGTGATCTCACAGGTGACCGCCATCTCTACCGCCCAGCCCTCGCCCACCCGGGGCACGAGAAGGTCCGCGCGCAGCACATAGTCGCCCGGGGGCAGCTCGCCGGGGCTCGGGCCGAGCTGGGCCTCGCAGGTGGTCTTGCCCCGGCAGATGCCGAAGGACTCGGCGTCGGCGGGGCGCACCCCGGCGCGTAGGTCGGAGATCACCGGGTCGAGCAGGCTCGCCTCCCACGGCGCGAGGCTCAGGCCACCCTCGGGGCACGGCGCGGGCGGCGGGCAGTCTCGGGCGGGCGGCGCGGGCTGCCCGCAGGCGAGGACGAGGGCGAGGAGCAGGGGCAACGGCGTCTCCGGGGCGTTCTCCCGCAGTCTATCCCGCCGGGGGCGCGTGTTGGGAGCGGCGGTGAACTTGGAATCCTTTGGAGAGCGGGCTACCTTGAGCGACGGAGGTGTCTGGTGCTGAGG
>JBEAVX010000593.1:0-3961 GCA_041160755.1 Pseudomonadota bacterium | reverse complement strand
GGCGGGCAAGCCCCCCAAGCTCAAGAGCGCTGCGCTGAGCCACGCGGCCAGGGGCGCGGCGACCAGGGCGAGGCCGAGCGCGGCGACGAGGCCAGGGGCGAGGCGGGGGAGGTCGGCAGGGCGGGACATTCGTTGTTCCTAACCCCTCCGACGCGCGGGCGGGGTCTGTTTCAGAGGATGCAGCTTCATCGTCGCATTTTCTACAGTCCGTCGCCGCGACGGCTCTGTGTCACATTATCCCCAAGCCTCCGTCAAACGCGCCGGACCAGTGAACATCCCAAGCGCCGCGAAGGCCAGCCCACACGAGCGCTCGCGCCAACGCTCAGGACAGCGCCGCCTTCGTGCGCGAAGGCTCAATACCGCAAGAGGCCATAGCCCAAGGCGCTCAGCCGGGCGACCTCCCCGATGCCCGTCTCCACCACCTCCACCGGGAACGCCAGCCGCGCGCGGTCGAGGCCGTTGCGGTCAAGGGCGCTGCCGCAGGCCACGTGGCGCACCCCAGCGGCGCGCGCCGCCTCCACATCGGCCTTGAGGCTCTCGGGGATGGTCTTGAGGTCTGGGTCCAGGATCGCAGTGGCGCGACCGTAGACGATCCAATGCACCTCATCCACATGACCCGACTCCATCGCGGTCTTCGCGTGCTTGAGCGAGGCGCCGAGCGTCTGTACGTCCTCAAGTCCGGTGTTGGCGATGAAGACGAGCCCCGTCTTGGCCTTCACCTCGGCCGCGGTCGTGGCGGCGGGCTTGTCCGCGCGACCGCCCGCCTCGGCGTCTCCGATGAGGGCGCCGGTGAAGGTGAGCAGCGCGACGAGCGCGAAGAGACGAGGCATGAGGGCTCCGGGGGCGAGGGGTGAACGGGAGGTCGTCGGGCTCAGAACACGGCGACGAGCTGCAACGAGACGCGGTCGCCCATCGTCGCGGCGATGGCCTGGGCGTCGGCGGAGGCCCCGGGCGCTGATAGCCAGCGGCGCTCATAGTCGAGCATCACCCGGGCCTTGGGGCTCATCTGGAGCTGAAGATCGGCGGTGACCGTGTGGAAGACGCGGAGATCCGTAGGGCTGTCCGTGAGCCGCCACAGGCTGTCAACCCGCAGCCCCGCGCCGATCGGGCCGGGCTGGTGGTGCACAAACGCGTTGAGCCCAATCGCCTCGCCGTCGGTGGAGACAAGCACCGGCTGGCCAGGAAACGGCGGGTTGGCGCCGAGCTCGATGGCGCCAACTCCTTGGATGACCTCAGCCCTGGCGTGCAGGCCATGACGCTCAAGCTGCGCGCCAGCGCCGCGACGCATCCGCCGGGCCTCGACGCCCTCGACGCTGCGCTGACCCTCCAGCCAGAAGGCGTACAGACTCAGCTCATCACGGATCGCCGCCTCGGGCTCACCCCACACAAACGGCGCCCAGGTGAGCCGCCCCGAGAGATCCTTTGCGTTGTCGGCGTCTAAGCCGCCCATGCCGCCGTTGGAGACCATCAGCGCGTAGGTCAGGCTGCCTTGACCCAGCACGAAGGAGTCAAAGACCTGGACGCCGACATCCCGAAAGCCGCTCACCCCGGCGGTGTACACGCCGCCGCTGCTGGGGTTCTCATTGAGGAGCTGTCCGGTCACGCTGGAGACCGAGACGAACTCCGCGGCGATGGGGTTCATCTCAAGGGCCTCTTCGCCCAACGGCAGCTTAAACTGGCCCACACGGACGTTGAGCCCCGGCGCCACAGCGACGGTCACCGAGGCGTCGGTGAGCACGATGGGGTCGATGCGGGTGAGCGCGTTCTGGCCCACCTCGGCGCCGACGAGCCAGTTGACGCGGCGGTCTGTGCCCGGGATCACCCCACGAAAGCCGAACCTCGCGCGGCGGATCGAGAAGCCCATCGTGGCGTCGCCTGATCCGACACGGTTGAAGCTCGCGCGCTCGCCGTTGAAGCCGACGAGGGACTCGGAGCTGAGGCCCGTCACCGGCTCGCCGCCCACGACGCCCTCGGCGAGGGGCTGCACAAAGCCCCAGGCACGAACGGCGGCGGGCGTCTCGTCTCCCCCAGCGCTGGGCTCGGTGCCCTGCAACATCACCCAGTCAGCGGCCAAGGCCGCGCCGAGGCCCCAGATCAACACAGACATCGTCGCCTCCCGCGCCGCGAGCGCTCAGTACCGCGCGTCGCGGGGTTTGTTTCCGGCCGGCCAATCGTTCATCTTCCGTGCGAAGTCGGGGCGCTCCTGCTGGGTGAAGTACGCGGCGACGTCGTAGGCCTCTTGTTCGGTCAGCGAGCCGCCCTGGCCCAGCGGCATGTTCCAGCGCACGAAGGCCGCGGCGGTGTCGAGTCGCGCCATCCCCGCGCCGATGTTGAACGAGCTTGGCCCCCACAGCGGCGGGTACACCACGACACCGTCCGCACCGCCGACCCCAGCCCCCGTCGGCCCATGACAAGACACACAGCGCTGCCCATAGACCGCCTCGCCACGGGCGGGATCGGCGTTGATCTCGGGGAGCGGGTTGGGGCGACGGAACCCGCGTCCCTCCACGGGGACGCCCACAGGCACGTCTTGGGAGAGCCAGGTCATGTACGCGACGATCGCCGCCATCTCGGGGCCCGTCGGGTCAAGGGGCTTGCCGTTCAGGCTGCGCTCAAAACAGTCGTTGATGCGGCTCTCGATGGTGATCACCCGGCCGTCGCGGTCGCGGTGCTCGGGGAAGACCCCGGTGAGGCCCACCCACGGGCCGGCGTTCGCGACGGTGCCGCCGTTGAGGTGGCAGCTCGTGCAGCGCATCCCGGCGCCGACGTTCTCGGGCAGGCGCCGGTTGGTGTCGGCCACCAGGGCGTAGCCCTCGCGGATGCTGTCGCCGAGCGGACCCTCGGGCACCTCCGCCATCGACGGCGCCCGCAGCGGCCAAGGCCCCTCGGGCGGCGGCGTGACGACCTGGGCGGTGACCGGCGCGGTGACCGGCGCCTCGGTCAGACCGCCGGAGTCCGCGCGCCCCAGCGCCCAGCCGCCGATCCCCGCGACGGCGGCGATGAGCAGAGAGACAATCGGCCACGGTCTAGAGGAGCTCAACATCATCGCCTCCGCGCTCAGTTGGACTGTGTCTCAACGCGGCCGCAGCGTTGGTTCGCTGGCACGGCCACGTCGATCTGTTTGGGGGCCGCGAGGTTCAGGTTCGCCATGATCTGCACGAACTCCTCCTTGGAGCGCCCGCCGCCCAAGCGCGCGTTCATCGCCCGCTCCTCTTGGATCGTGGAGACGGTGCGGCCCTTGTAGTCGTGGGCGGGGTAGACCAAGGTGTCGCCGGGCAGGCTGAACAGCGCCTGGTGAACAGAGTCATAGAGCCGCGCGGCGTCTCCTTGCTGAAAGTCTGTGCGCCCGCAGCCGCCGATGAGCAGCGTGTCCCCGGTGAACACACGGTCGGGGCCAACATACGCCACGCAGCCGCTCGTGTGCCCGGGCGTCTCACGCACCTCCAGGCTCAGCCCACCCAGCACGATCTTGTCGCCGTGCTCGACGAGCACGTTCGCGCAGTCGGCGCCGCCGTCTTTGTGCACCACGGTGCGGCTGCCGAGACGGCGGCGCAGCTCATCCCCAGCGGTCACATGGTCGGCGTGAACGTGGGTCTCTAAGGTGTAGACCAAGGTGAGGCCCAGCTCCGCGAGGAGCGTGATGGTGCGCTCGACGTCTACGTTGACCGGGTCGATGAGCGCGGCCTGGCGGGTCTCGGGGTCGCCGAGCAGGTAGGTGTAGGTGGAGCTGACGGGCTCGAAGAGCTGGCGGAAGATCATGAGGACCGCCTGGGGCGTGGGTTGTTGGGGATGAACCTCCCTATTGCAATCCTCGTGCCACACCCTTAGCCCACCTCTGGCGCGGCCGCCCGGCCGCCCGCCCACAGGCGCCGTTTCAAGTGCGCCCCCTGTTTCGTTTCACGCCGAGGCCGTGGAACGGGACGCCGCCGAGGCCGCGCGGACACGGCGGCGCCTCAGCGTG
>JBEAVX010000588.1:0-6369 GCA_041160755.1 Pseudomonadota bacterium | reverse complement strand
AGAGCACCTACGGCACGGACGGAACGTGCTGGACGGACGAGGCGACGGCGGCGCAGTGCGCCGAGGCCTGTAAGACGGGGCTCGCGCAGATGGACGACGAGCACCCGGAGGAGCCGAAGTGTGACGACGGCGAGGTGACGGAGGCGAGCGACCTCGAGGGCAGCTGGACCTTCGAGGTCGCAGGCTCCGACGGGGGCTGCGACGATCTCGCCCTGGACTTCTACGGCATGGACCTCGAGATCTCCGCCAATGGGTCGAAGGACTTCACGGCCAACGGCCAGGCCGAGGTGGGGATCTTGGGCAACCCGTACGACGTCGACGTGGAGTTCGACTGCTCCCTCTCCGAGGACAATTTTAGCTGCGACGAGTACGTCGGCGACCTCGACTCCCACTGGAACTTCGAGGGGGTGTACCGGGAGCCCGGCATCGAGGCCACCCTGGAGGTGGGCATGGGCAACGGCAAAGGGGGGATGCTGTGTACGGAGGTCCTCACGCTGGACGGCGAGGCGTTGTGACACGACGCGGCCGCTCCCGGTGAGCCGCTGGCGTGTGTCACCCCCTGCGTCACCTACGCGACGGCGCGCTGAGGTTCAGCCCAGGGCCTTCACGAAGTGGAACGACGTGATGAACAGGCCCTCGCGCAGGTAAAAGCGGTGGGCCCGCTGGCGCTGGGTGCCGGAGTCGAGGCGGAACGCGAGGCAGCCCTGGGCCCGGGCGATGGCCTCCATGTGCGCCAAGAGCGCCTGCCCGACGCCTTGGGAGCGCTGGGTCTCGTCGGTGATGAGGTCGTCGACGTAGAGGTTCAGGCCGTCGAAGGTGTTCTCGTAGATGCGGTACACGCCGAGGCCGATGACCTCCTCCCCACGCGCCGCCACGACGAGGCGCGCGCCGTCGGCGAAGACCCGGCGCATCTTGGCGACGTAGTCCGGGCCGAGGCGGTCGCGGAGCTGGCGGTGCACACCCTCGGCCCGGGGCAGCCACTCCGGGGCGACGAGCGCGCCGTCGGGGGTCGTGACGTCGATGAGCTGAAGGTCAGCGGCGGTTGGGGGCATCGGATCAGTACGCCCCGCTGAACGAGAGCGACGAGGCCGTCGAGAGCGTCGACCAGTAGCCGTAGCCCGAGAGCTTGGTGTTGTCGTAGGTGTGGATCGCGGCGCTGTATTGGTCGGACCAGCGGCCCTTGGCGGCGTCGTAGCGCTGCACGTCGTAGTCGCCGCGCTTGAGCGCGATGCGCGAGCTGGGCAGCGCGTCGATCGGGCAGAAGGCGTCCCAGCTCAAGGAGCTGTCGAGGACGGACGGCTCCAGGTAGAACGTGAAGTCGCAGGAGCTGCAGCCGGCCTTGGACCAGTCGAGGCCGTGCATCGAGAGGTACGCGCCGCCGACGTTGAAGCTGCCCGTGCAGGTGAACGCCCGGCCCGTGGTGACCGGCGTGGCGCTCAGGGTGACCTCACCCGAGGCGAGCCCGGCGCCAGCGTAGCCCGCGTACCGCACGACGTACTTGTTCGCGAAGACGTAGATCTGGTCGATGGTGACGGTGTAGCTGATGTCGTAGTCGAAGGTGCAGTTGACGTCGCCGAAGCACTCGTCGTCGTCGCAGTCGGCGTCGCCGTCGGCGTCGTTGTCTTTGCCGTCGGCGCAGTCCTCTAAGCAGAAGTCGACACAGTCGGGGTCGTCGCAGTCGGCGAACAGGTCGCCGTCGTTGTCCGCGCCGTCGCCGCAGATCTCGTAGCAGCCCGCCGCCGCCGCGCAGTCGGTGTCGTCGCAGTCGGCGTAGAGGTCGCCGTCGTTGTCTTTGCCGTCGCTGCAGTCCTCGACACACTCCGCGTCACAGTCGGAGTCTTTGCAGTCCTTCTTGCCGTCGCCGTCGTTGTCGACGCCGTCGTCGCAGTCCTCGGTGTCGGTGTCGGCGTCGCCGTCGGCGTCGGTGTCGGCGTCGGAGTCCGCGTCGGTGTCGGCGTCCGCGTCGGCGTCGGTGTCGGTGTCAGCGTCGGCGTCCGCGTCGCCGTCGGCCTCGACGATCTCCCCGGTGTCCCCCGACACGTCGTCGCCCGATCCGTCCTTGTCGCCGCAGGACAGGGCGAGGGTCAGGGGCAGGCTGAGGCAGAGGGTGCGAAGGCGCATGACGGGCTCCGAAGAAGGGGCGTGCTCATGGTAGCTTAGCGTGCGTGGCCAGGGACCGCAGCCCCCAGCGGCGCCCCTCCAAAAACCCTCCTCCGCAGGCCCAAGACGCCACGATGTCCGACGCGCCCCCGGCCACCCCAGAGCCCAACGCGCGGCGCGCGTGGGGCCTCCCGTTGTTGGTGGTCGCCGCCGTGGCCCTGCGCCTGGGCACCCTCGCCCAGAGCCCCTTCGACATCGACGCCGCCCTGCTCACCGCCGGGGTGCGCCACTTTGACCCCACGGCCATGCAGCCGCACCCGCCGGGGTACGCCGGGCTCATCGGCCTCGCGCGCCTGCTCCCCGTCGAGCCCGCCCTGGCCTTGCGCCTCTTGAGCGCCTTCTCCGTCGCGCCGCTCTTGGTGTTCACCGCCGCCGTCGCCCGGCGTGTCGGCGCCGAGCCCCTCACCGCCGCCGCCTTGGTCGCGATGAGCCCGGTGACCTGGCTCTACGGGATCACCGAGAACGCCTACGCCTTGGGCGCCGCCGGGGCGGTCTGGACGGCCTGGAGCTGCCAGCGGGCCCAAGAGAAGCCGAGCCACGAGCGCGCGCTGTGGGTGGGCCTCGCCTTGGGGGTGACCGGCGCCCTGCGTCCGTCGTTGTTGGTGTTTCTGGCGCCGATGGCCTGCTGGGGCGTGGGCCTGCGGGGCCTGCCCGCCTTCGCCGTGGGCGCGGCCTTGCCCACGGCCACCTGGATCGCCGCCAGCGCGGCCGCCTCGGGGGGGCTCCTCGTGTTCTTGGGCGCCGTCGTCGATCAGTTCGGCGTCGCCCGGTCGTTCCGGCCCGAACATTGGCGCCTGCACCAGCTCCACCAGCTCGCGGTGTACCTCCTTCAGTGCGTGAGCGGCGGGGCGCTCCTCTTGGTGTGGCTGCGCCGTGTGCCCGGCCCCTGGGCGCTGTTCGCCCTGTGGATCGGCGTGCCCTTCACCTTTCACGCCCTCGTGTACCTGGCGAAGCCCGGCTACCTGCTCTGTTACCTCCCCGCCTTGGCCGTGATCTTGGCCTCGGCCCCGGCGCCGCGCTGGGCGCGTGCCCTCGCCCCGTCGGCCTCAGCCCTGTTCTTCTTGTTGGCCGACCCCATCGACCTCGACCGCGACCCCAGCCCCCGCAAACCCTTCTCCGAGAAGTCCCGGGCGGAGCTCGTGCGCGCCGAGGCGAGCTTCTTCGCGATGACCTCGCTGAACCGCGTGCACGACCAAGCCCGGGCGAACCACGCCTACGTCGCGCTCATTCAGCCCTTGGTGGACCCAGGCCGCACCATCGTCCTGCACATCGACCGCTGGGAGGTGGCCCTGGCCGACGCCTTGCTCACCGGGGTGAGCGTGCGCGACTCCAACACCGACCAGCTCGGCGTGCCCGCCGGGGGCACACGGCTCATCGTGCTCGCCTTCGACTCACCGGGGCCGGGCTTCCGCCTCGTGCGGGACGCCCAAGGGTACGCCGTCTGGGTGCGGGATCTCACCGTGGCCGAGCTGCCCATTCAGATCGCCTGGATGCGCCTCGTGCCCGCCTGGTGAGCGCAGCCGGTCGTCTTTGGGCTACGATGGCGGTCACCCCCCCTCGCCGCCCCCTGAGGTGCCCGATGAGACTCTCCGCGCTCCTGCTCCCGCCGCTCTTGCTCTTGGCCTGCAAAGGTGACGACGACGAGGCGCCCGTTGACAGCGAGCCCACGGGGGAAGACAGCGCCGCCGATGACAGCGACTCCACCGACGACAGCGCGGGCCCCGCGGACCTCTGCGCCGCCGAGGGCCTCACCGTGCGGCCGTTCCAGACCGGCGGCAACGAGGAGGATGGCTTCGACGCCCTCGCGCCCGACTTCACCTTCAACACGATGGCCGGGACGTACAAGTTCAGCGAGCAATACTCGGGCTGCGACAGCTACGTCTTCATCAACTACTACGCGCCGAACAAGTACCCGGTGAACTTCACCTCGGCGTCCAAGATCGCCGACCTGCTGGAGTCGAGCCCCAAGAACGTCCACTACTTCATCCTCAGCTATAGCCAAGACGCGGGCACGATCTTCGACGAGATGACCGCGCTCTCGGAGAGCTTCCAGAAGGCCCGGGACTCCCTCGACGCGGAGCTCAACACCCACTGGGCCGACCGGGTGCATTTTGTGCTCGACACCGCGTGGGAGGCCGAGTGGATCAGCTCCCTCAACAACGCCTATTACGTCGACGGCGAGTTTGTGCTGTGGAGCGCCTCGATCGACCGTTTCCAGCGGGTGCGTGAGAACGGCTACTTCTGCGACCCGGCGACGGGCTGGGAGCAATGCCCGCCGATCTTCCTGCGCTACGAGCCCGAGTACTTCAACTTCGAGTCCGACCGCGCGGACGTGATGGACGCCGAGACGGCGGTGACGGTGATCCCCGCGTTTGACGACGAGCTTCTGAGCGACGGCGGCTGGGCCGGGGTGCGCGGCGTGGCCGAGATCACCCTGCCTGACGCGGCGACGATGCGCGGCTTCGACACCTTAGAGCTCGATCTCACGCTCAACTGCGTGGATTACCCTGCAGGCACCCAGTGCCCGGCCTGGGACTACCTCGTCTACGCCTACCTGTGTGAGGCCGACGATCTCTCAACCGACACAGACGAGTCCGAGACCTGCGACGTCGAGCTGGGCCGCTGGATCACGACCTATTGGCGCCCTGGCCGCTGGGTTCACGACGTGAGCCCCTTCTTGGCGATGATGCAAGAGGGCGGCCCCCGCAAGATCGCCTTCTACACCCAACAACCGTACCGGGTGAGCCTCGACCTGCGCCTCTCCAACCGAGGCAAAGGGGTGCGCCCCGTCTCGATGACGAAGCTCTGGGGCGGCGGCACCTTCAACGAGGGCTACAACCACCAAAAACACCACCGCTTCGACGGCAGCACCTGGACCTCGTACATCGTCGAGGGCGAAGAGGACAACTTCACCGTCGAGTCCTACGACGCCGCCGCCGGGGCGCTCACCCTCAAGGCCGCCGCGTCCAACGAGTACCGCCCGAGCCGCTACAGCCGGGTGTTCGTGTCCTTGGCCACCGACGGACTGTACGTCTGCTGGGCCGAGAACAACGCCACGAGCGCCGCCGACGCCGAGGCCACCCCCGCGCCCGACTCCTTGGACCTCGCCTCGGGCTGCGAAGGCGGCGCCTGGGAGCTGCTCACCACGGCGGACGGCGCCGCGCCCAGCGAGCTCAACGGCGACTGGGTGGAGCTGGTCAACCCCAGCCACGCGCCGATGACCGTCTCCGTGCCCGCCGACGCCGCCCGGGTGGAGCTGATGACCGTCGTGACCGGCCACGGCTTCGGCAACACGAAGGAGGCCTGCGCCGAGTTCTGCGACCACCAGCACCGCTTCACCGTGAACGGCGACTTCGAGGTCACCAAAGAGCACCCCACCGCCGGCACCCGCTGGGGCTGCGCCGAGCAGGTCTACTCCGAGGGCGTGATCCCCAACCAGTCCGGCACCTGGGTCTACGGCCGCGCGGGCTGGTGCCCGGGCCTTGAGGTGGACCTCTGGACCGTCGATCTCACGGGCGTCGCCAAGGCGGGCGAGGAGAGCGAGCTGGCCTACACCGGCCTGTTCGACGGCCGCGCGATGTTTGAGCCCCAGTACAACGACGGGTATGGGAGCACGGACGCGTACATCCTGCTCACGTCGTACCTTGTGACGTATGAGTGAGGGGGGGTAGGCCCGCGAAGTTCACAGGCCGCCCCTACCCCTCGTTCGGGAGACAAAACCGATGTTCATCGCCCTCTTTCTCGCCTCCATCTCCGCCTCCGCCGTGGAGCTCAACCTGGAGGTGGCCTCCAACGAGCTCGGCGCCCTCGGGCTCACCTTTGAGGACGTGACGCCCGGCGAGGCGCAGCTCGTCGAGGTTCCGTGCTCTGAAGGCCGGACGTGTCGGGTCGCCGTCACCCTCGCCGAGGAGGGCGTGGACCTGTGGCGCGTGAGCGTGACGCTGGAGGAGGGTCGCCGCGGCCGTCGTGGCCAGACGGCGTTCACCGTCGTCGCCGAGCCCACCTTCGTCGTGCCGACGGCGACCGACGCGTACCTCTTCCAAGGTGGGCGCCAACCGATCGTCGTGGGGGACGACCTCGTGTGGTTGGAGCAGGGGCTGCGGTTGACCGTGCGGGTGGAGGAGGCGGAAGTGGAGGAGTGAGCAGATGATGCCATGCTGAGTGGTTTTTGATCTGCGGCGGTGCGGCTCACCCCACCCCCTACCTCCC
>JBEAVX010000528.1:0-2866 GCA_041160755.1 Pseudomonadota bacterium | reverse complement strand
GAGCAGCGTGGCGCCGACCGCGGCGAGCCTCGCCTGGGCGGGCCTCGTCCTGCTCTACGTCTCGACGCTCCTGCGGCGCGGTGAGGGGCCCACCCCATGAGCCGGTCGGCCTTGGCCCTCGGCGCCACGCTGCTCCTCGCGCTGGCGCTCACCGGCCCCGCGCCCTGGGCCGGGGACGCCGCGCTGGTGGGCCGGCACTTCGATCTGCACGGCACGGTCTGGTTCTTGAGCGCGGCCCCCCGAATCGACGCCGACCTCGTGGACCCGCTGACGGCCTGGCCCGAGGGCGCGTCCCTGCGCCGGGCGGACTCCTGGACCTTGCTGCTCTTGGGGCGGCTGCTCGCTGGGGTCTCGCCGGTCGTCCTCCACAACGCCCTGCAGCCCCTCGCGCTCGCCAGCGGGGCCCTCGTGATGTGGGCCCTCGCCCGCGCAGAGGGCGTCAGCGCCCGCTGGTCGAGCCTCGCCGCGTTGACCTGGGCCGGGGCGGGGCTCAGCTCCACCGCCTTGTTGGAGGGCCACGTCTACCAGCTCCTCAACCTCAGCCTGCCGCTCTTGGCCTGGTCTTGGCGGCGGGCCACGGCGCCGGACGGCCTCGCGGTCCACGGCCTCGCCGCCGGTCTCTGCTTCGCCGTCGCCTTGGCCACGAGCGCCTACACCGGCGTCGCCGCAGCGATCCTGACCCTCACGATGCTCGCCTACGCCGCCGCCACAGGTCGCCTGCGCCTCGCCCCCCTGGCCGCCGCCGCCGCCGTCGCGCTGCCCCTTGGGCTCCTCTACGTTCAGGTGTTCCGGGACGGCCGCACGATCGACGGGCTCCGGTTTGTGAGCCGAGGGTTTGAGAGCCGCGCGGCGATGCTGCAGGCGGGCTCGGCGGACCTCGTCAACCTCGCCGCGCCGGGCCCAGCGCTCGACCTCTGGGGTCACTCCCAGTCGTCGTTCCTCTCGCCCACCGCCTTGGTCTTGGCCGTGGTCGCGCCTCTCGCCCTGCGCGGCGCCAAGTCCTGGGGGCTGTGGTTCGCGCTGTTTGTTGTGGGTCTCGTCGTCTCGATGGGGCCGTCTGTGAGCGATGGCGCCCGGGCGCTATTGCCCTTGCCGATGTCGCTGCTCACGGATCTCCCCGCCGCCGAGCTGCTCCGTTTCCCGGCGCGTCTGGGCTGGGTCACCCTCATCGGGCTCGGGGTGCTGGCGGCGAAGGTGGGCGAGGCCATCGAGGCCCGGGTGGGCCGCCGCGCCTGGCCGCTCTTCGCCTTCGCGCTGATCGACTGTGTTTTTTGGGGCGGGATGCCATGGCGCCAGCGGCGCGAGACCGCCCAAGCGCCCTCGGCCTATGCCGGTGAGGGCGCCGTGCTTGACCTCTACCCCGAGTCCCCAGACCCGACGGATGAGTGGAACCAGCGCCTCTCGGCCTACGCCTGCTTTTATCAGGCGCGCCATGGGCGCCCCATCGCCGATGACTGTGTGGCGCCGAGCTGGTCCCAGAACCCCCGCGCCGCGAAGCAGGCCGCGCTCACCGAGGCGCTCTTGGCCGAGGGCGACGCCCAGGCGCTCCTGCGGCGCTGGCGATTTGAGGCCGTCGCTCTGCACCCCGATCTGTTCACGCCCGGCGACCGCGCCCGCCTGCAGTCCGCGCTCAGCGTCCTCGACCCGACCCCCGCCGAGAGCGTAGACGGCGGCGAGCACCTGCTCGTCTACGCCCTCCCGAAGGGCCACGCCCGCCCATGAGCCCAACAAACGGCCCCCCTCGCCTGCACCACGTCTTCGGGATCGCTCTGGCGCTGAGCGTCGCCTTGACCTTCCCCCTGGCCCTTCACCTCGACGATCACGCCCTCGACGGCGCCTATTGGGGCAACCAGGCCTGGTCTGTGCGGGTTGTCGCGGACGCCTTGTGGTCTGGGCAGCCGCTGACGACCACCCGCGCGGCGGGCTGGCCTGTGGAGCGGGACGTGCGGCACCTGGGCTGGGCGATCCTGCTCCTCGGCGGCGCCTTGCGGCCCCTCGGCGCGGCGTCTGTGCTGAATCTGAGCTTCCTCTTGGGCCCAGCGCTCACCGCGACGGCGATGGTGGCCTTCGCCCGGCGCCTGCTCCCCCAAGCGAGCGGCCTCGCCTTGACCCTCGCCGGGCTCACCTACGCCTTCTCGCCACACTTCGTCGCGAACCTCAGCAACGCCGAGGCCGCCAAGGCCCAGACCTGGCTCGTGCCCCTCACCCTGCTCTGGGCGCTCAAAGGCGCCGAAGCATGGCGCGCCGTCCCCGTGGCCCTCGGTGTCGGCGCCGTGTTGACCTTCACCGAGCCTTACGGCTTGATGGTCGCCCTGCTCGCGCTGCCGCTCCTCGCGCTCGGCGTCGGGCGTCGAGAGGACTGGCCCCGCTGGCTCACCTTGGCCCTGGGCCTCGTGCTCATCGGGCTCCTCGGGCGGGCCTACTTCACCCCCCAAGGCCTCGCGCTCACCGACCAGATCTACCTCCCGTCGTCGCCAAAATCCCTGGCCACCGAACACCTGGAGCTGCCTGCCTCCTCGGCGCCGCTTCGATCCTTGGTCTTCCCCGACGCCGAGGCCGCGCCGTCGGGCACCCAGCACGGCGTGTACCTCACCTGGAGCCTCTTGATCGCCGCGTTGTTTGGCGCCCGGCGCGGAGATCGTGTGGGGTGGACGGGCCTCGGCCTCCTCGTGGCGGGCACCTTAGGCGCGATGGGCCCGATCCTGTTCTGGAGCCGAGCGCAGAGCCTCGGGCTCTGGCTGCCGATGATGTTGGCCGAGCGCCTGCACCTGCCCATCGCCTCGGGCGGGATGTACTACAGACTTCTGCACGTCGCGCTCCTGGGCCTCGCGCTCTGCGTCGCGCGCCTACACTGGCGCCCGTGGGC
>JBEAVX010000525.1:0-2613 GCA_041160755.1 Pseudomonadota bacterium | reverse complement strand
GCAGCAGGAAGGGGGACTCTTCCTCGGGATCAGGGCGGCAGGCGACGATCGTGAGGAGCAGGGCGGGGAGGAGCGTCATGGGGCCGCAGTCTACCTGAGGCGGCCTAGCTTGGACACTCTGACGCGACGGGGTAGCTCACGCTGATGTCGGACTCGGGCGGCGGGATGCTCTCGCCATGAAAGACGAGGTGGTTGTCGCTGGGGTCGTAGGTCCAGCCGTTCGTGCCGTCGTAGTAGTCCACCTCGACGCCGTCCACGAACACGAACATCTGGCCGATGTTGGACGGCTCCTGGCTGAGCGGGAAGCGGTACTCCATGCCGACGGCGGTGAGGCTGAGGTACTGCAAGGCGTCGTCAAAGGTAGACGAGCAGATCGACTGCTGAATGCCCCCGGTCAGGGTGACGGCCTGGTTGTACCGGGTGCCCGCGACGGCGGTGATGAGGTCGGCGCCGACCCACTCGCTGCACCCCAAGGGGTCGGGGCCGGTGATGCCCGAGAACGACACGCGGCTGGGATCGGCCTTGAGGCCGAGGAGCCAGTTGGAGAAGTCCGTGGGGCTCATCGGGCTGGAGTCGTCTTCGTCGGTGACGACGATCACGGCCAGGGCGGCGTCATCCCGCAAGAACCCGGCGTTGTGTCCGGTGAGGAGCGGATCGGTGAGCGCGGCGCGGGCGGCGGCGAGGCCCTTCTCGTCGCCGGAGCCCATGATGCCCTGGTCGATCATCTCGGCGAAGACGTTCTCGGCGTCGGGGGTGGTGGGGGTGACGTAGGTGATGCCGTCGGGGCCCTGGAGCTGCCCCGACTCGCTGGGGTTCATCATGTCCGTGGTGACCACGCCGAGCTGGTAATCGAGGTTCAGCTTGGAGAACTCGGACATGAACGACTTGAAGTTGGACTTCACCTGACCCACCGCCGCCGACATCGAGCCCGAGTTGTCGACGATCCAGAGCACATCGACGCTCTCGAAGGCCGACTGCTCAAAAGACTCCTCGTAGGTGGCGTCTTCAGCGCCGGTGCCCTCGGCCTTCACCGACTTGGTCGGCTCGTCGGGGTCGTCGGAGGTGGCGACGAGCTTCACTGAGAAGGTCTTGGTGGCCAGGGGCGTGAACGTGACGAGCACCGTGGCCGACTCGCCGGGCTCTAAGGCCGTGACCGTGCCGCTGAGCGCGAAGTTGGAGGTGCCCGAGCCGTCCAAGGCCAGCTCGCTCACGTTCAGGGTGGCGTCGCCGACGTTCGAGATGACGACCTCTTGGGCCTCCGACGTGCAGTCTTTGGGCAAGGACCCGAAAGAGAGCGAGGTGGGGCTCACCTCGATGTCGGGCTCCAGGACGGGATCTTCCTCGGGCGGCTCGGAGTCGACCAGGGGCTCGTCCTCTTTCTCGGGCTCCCGGTAGATGTCGTACTCGGTGCAGCCCAGAGGGAGCGCCAGCGAGAGCAGGATCAGGATCGTCGTGGGGGCGCGCATGTCGGCTCCTTCGCGGAGAGAGGCGCCATCATAGCGGATGATTCGCCGAGTAGCCAGGACGCCCCACGCTGGATTAAGGAGGCTGTCCCCCCTGGACCGGAGAGCCCGCCGATGCGCCCACAGTTTGAGGAGGGCCTGACCCTCGACCGCTTCTTGATGGAGACCGCGCGAAGCCACCCCGCGCGCACGGGGCAGTTCGTGGCGCTGATGCATCAGGTGATGCTCGCCGCGAAGATGGTCTCCGCCCGGGTGAACCGCGCTGGGCTCGCGGGCATGATCGGCCAGACGGGCGAGAAGAACATCCAGGGCGAGTTCGTGATGAAGCTCGACGTCTACGCCAACGAGACGTTTAAGCGCGCCTTGGAGCACGCCGGGGTGTGCTGCCTCATCGTGAGCGAAGAAGAAGAGGCCCCGATTCATATCCCCGAGCCGTACCAGAACGGCGCCTACGTCTTCATGATGGACCCGCTGGACGGCTCGTCGAACATCGACGTGAACGCCACCATCGGCACCATCTTCGGCATCTACCGCCGGGTGAGCCCCGAAGGTGGGCCGGGTGAGCTGCAAGACGTGCTGCGCTCGGGCCGTGAGCTCGTCGCCGCCGGGTACATCATCTACGGCGCGGGCACGCTGTTGGTGCTCGCCACCCAAGAGCACGGCGTCAACGGCTTCACCCTCGACCCGTCCGTGGGCGAGTTCTTCTTGTCGCACCGCGACCTGAAGCTGAACGACGAGGCCAGCCTGTACTCGATCAACGAGGGCTACGAGGCCCAGTGGGACGAGCGCCTCGTGCGCTACATCCGCAGCTTGAAGGATCCCGCCCGGGGGATGTCGGCCCGGTACATCGGCAGCCTCGTCGCCGATTTCCACCGAAACCTGCTCAAGGGCGGCCTGTTCATCTACCCCGGCAGCAAAAAGTCCCCGAGCGGCAAGCTGCGGGTGCTCTACGAGGCCTTCCCCCTGGCGTTTATCGCCGAGGCCGCAGGCGGCGCGGCGACGAACGGCGCGACGGCGATCCTCGATCTGGTGCCGACGGGGCTCCACCAGCGCACGCCCCTGGTGATCGGAAACGCCGGCCTCGTCGCCGAGGCCACGGCGGCGATGAGCGCGGCCCCGCCCGCCAAGGAGTAAACTAGGGTCAATGACC
>JBEAVX010000513.1:0-6532 GCA_041160755.1 Pseudomonadota bacterium | reverse complement strand
GGCGGGCCAGGTGCGGGTGAGCCCGGGCGCCATGTTTACCCTCGACGGCGTACAGATCGACGGTCAGATCGTCCATGTGGGTGAGATCGCCGCGTTTGGGGTCGCCGGGGAGCACGCCGGGGCCTTGGCCCCCGCCGGGGAGGGCCGCCTTCAGCTCACCCCAGACCCAGCGGCTGAGGTGGCCCGCGCCTTGGTCAGCGGCGCGGTCCCCGCCACCCTCAGCCTCTTTTTGTTTGAGGGCCTCGACCGCCCCGCCGCCGTCGCCAAAGAGAAGACCTGGGAGGACTTCTTCGCCGCCGGTGGTTCTGTCGGCTGGCTCATCATCGCCTTGGGCGGGGTGAACGTCCTGCTCGCGGCGTTTCGGATGATCGTGCTTCGCCGCGAAGGGGGGCTCGCGGAGCCCTTGGCCGAGCGTCTCACGTCGTTCATCTTGGCCGGTGACTTCGCCGGGGCCAAGGCGCTCCTGCCCGACCGCGCCGCCGGGCGGGCCTTGGCGACCGTGCTTGATCAGGGGAACGCCCCCCGCGAGGTGCTGGAGGACGCCGCCGCCGAGGCCATGCTGCGCGAGAGCCCTGGGGTGGAGCGCTGGGGCCCGCCGATCCTCGTCATCGCCGCCGTCGGCCCGCTCTTGGGCCTCTTGGGCACGGTGACGGGCATGATCACGACCTTCGACGTGATCACCGAGCTGGGCACAGGCGACCCCAAGATGCTCTCCGGTGGCATCTCCGAGGCGCTGGTCACTACGGAGCTCGGCCTGCTCGTGGCGATCCCGTCGGTGCTCATCGGCAACCTGCTCAACTCCCGCACCGAGGGTGTGCTCGGTGAGCTGGAGCGGGCCTGTCTCAAGGTGGTGAGCGTGACGCTCGCGGCGCAGCGCTCCCGCGGCGAATAGGCCAGCCGACGGGAGGATCGGTGTTTACAGGGGGAGGGGAATGCGGCACCTCCTGGGCCGTAAGGGCGACCGAAACCCCCCTCCTCGGAGACACGATGCTCACGCTCCTCGCGCTTCTGGCCTGCAAAGACGGCACCACCCCAGCGGACGACTCCGCCGCCCCGGATGACAGCGCGGTGGACTCTGAAGACAGCGGCGCGGACGACTCCGGCGACGACACCGGCGCGCCCGACACCCGCTGGGACCCGGTGCGCGAGGCCGTCGAGACGGCGCTCAAGCGCGGATACGCCTCCGGGGCGAGCATCGCGGTCTGGGTAGACGGCGAGATCGTCTACGCCGAGGGCTTCGGCAGCGCGCACCCCGAGCAGGACGTGCCGGTCAAGACGACGACCTTGTTCAACATCGGCTCCGACACCAAGAAGCTCGCGGCGATCACGCTGTTGCAGCAGGTCGCCGCTGGGCGCTTGAGCCTCACCACGCCGCTCTCCGAGGCGCTGCCGCAGCTCGTCCTCCTCGATGATCCCGACGCCATGTCCAAGGCCCAGCTCTCGATGCTGCTCGACCACACGACGAGCTTCGTGGACGACACCCGGATGGGCACGGTGAGCGACGACGCCGAGCTCGCGGCCTACGCCTACGGGAACTTCGCGAACAACGCCTACTTCATGGCCGAGCCCGGCGCGATGTGGAACTACGCGAACCCCAACTTCTCCTTGACGGGGCTCGCCGTCGAGGTCGCCGATGGCCGGGCCTGGGGTGACGTGGTCGAGGACGACGTGCTGCGGCCCTTGGGCCTCAACCGCACCTTCGCCCGGGTGGAGGACGTCCTGGCCGATGGGGACTACGCCGCGGGCTACGGCATCATCAACGGGCTTGACCTCGACATCTACGATCTGGAGCAGGTGTACAGCTACCCCTACGAGCTCGGCGTTCAAGAGGTCGCCACCTTCCCCGACTCGGCCTGGGTGCGCCCGGCGGGCGGGGTGTGGTCGACGGCCAGCGACATGGCGAGCCTCGCGGGCTTCTTCTTGGACGGAGACACGGCGGTCCTTCCCGACGAGCTACGCGAGGGCATGGTCACCGGCCAGGCGCCGTTTTACCCCAAGTTTGACTTCATTCAGTACGGTCACGGCGTGATGGTCTACGACGCCTTCTCGTGGACAGACGGCTGGCATGAGACGCCGTTGTGGCTGCACGGCGGCAACCACTTCGCCTACACCTCAAGCTGGACTGTGCTCCCCGAGGCGCGCATCGCCGTGAGCGTGCTCTCGAACGGTTACGCCGATGACTTCAGCACCGCGGCCTACACGGCGATAGAGGTGGCCTTGGACGGCGCGCTGATCTCCAACCCCATCGACATGCCTGAGCTCGCTGAGGATCCGGCGGACCTGGACCACTACGTCGGCACCTACGTCGATGAGCACCTCGTCGGCACGATCATCATCACCCGTGACGGCGACAAGCTCACGGCGTCGCTGCCCGATCTCTCCGCCGCCGGTTTTCGGGTGAACGGCACGATGAACGAGAGCCTCGCGGGCAGCTACACGTTTAAGCTCGAAGGCGCGGCGTCAGAGCTCACCTTTGTGTCGCGTGAAGGCGAAGACGACGCGACCTGGGCGCGCAACCGGATGTTTGTGGCCACCCGCGTAGAGGACTCCACGGCGCGTCTGGCGCCGATCACCATCGACAAGGCGCGTGTTCAGGCGATGTTAGACGCCGCCGCGCAGAGCCCGGCCCAAGACGCGCGGGCCGTGGTGAGCCCCTTCGGACTGTGAGACGCCGCCGTCGCGCCGGGGCTATTCGGCCTCGGCGCGCATCTTGGCGATGATCTGATCCAGGCTCGGCCGCTCGGTGAACCGGTGGAGCCGCTGGGACTTGCGGCTCCAGCCGATGCCCGCGGAGTGATACCGGTTGAGCCCCCAGGTGGCCAAGGTCAGCTCCAGGTAGGTCTCAAAGGTCATGTGATCCGAGGAGTCCATGTCCGCGCCGTGATCCGTCGAGATGACGACGAGGGGCTCGGGGCCCAAGATGAGATCGGCGTGGTTGTACTTGGAGAAGTTGTCGATGCAGCAGGCGCCGCGGTCGAAGAGGTGGGCGGCCTCGGCCTCGGTCTGGGGGCGGCCATAGAGCGCCTCCCAATGATCCGACTGAATCTCGTTGACGTGGTACTCCGCTTGCCAGGCCGTCGTCAGCGCCTCCTCGATGGGCAGGAGGTTGATGCAGCCCGGAGGCTGGCCGTAGTCGGGGTATCCGAAGGGGCTCGTCTTCTCTTCGTGTTTGTCGCCGATGGGGGCCCACTCGACGAAGAAGCCGTTCATCTCGGCGTAGAACGCCCGCATCGCCGGGGGGAGCTGAACGTTCAAAAAACGTTCGGCGTCGGCCAGTCGAGCGGCGCTCGCGGGAGGCTCGACGGTGTAGGCGTAGACCTCCACGTCGGGGTGCGCTTGAAGCGTGCGCAGGAGCTGCTCAAATTGGTCGCGGTAGCTCGGCATGGGGTCCAGGGGGAGCGGGGGTGTTGTACCTCCTTAACCTGTTCGGTGGCTTGGGGGCGCGACTTCACGACGACGAAGGGCTCGGGCAGGGGCCGCCGGGCGCGCGCCGCCCCACCCCACGACGCCCAGATCCCACACAGTCCTCACGCCACGCTCACCAGAGCCCGAGGCCGACCCCGAACCGCAGGGTGTCGCGCCCGGCGTCGATGGAGCCGGTGAGACGCAGATCTCGATCGCCCCAGCCGGGCAGCCAAGGCAGGCGCAGATCCCCGCCGCCGGTGGCGTGGAGGCGCCCGGCGGCGGGGTCAAACCGGCCCGGCTCCCAATAGGCGCCGCCGCGCACCTTCATCAGATCGCCCAGCTCGACCTCGGCCCCGGCCCTCGGGGCGAAGGACAAGCTGGCCTCGCTCGGCGCCGCGCCGCTGGCGAGCTGCCCGGCGGACAGGCCGCTCTTGGCGGGGCCGATGAGGCCGAGATCGACGCCCAAGAGCAAGGAGCGCGGCCCGCCAAAGCGTGGGTTGTCGCCCTCAAACACGCCCCCGGCGTAGGTGGGCGAGACGTTCCAGGGCAGGGGGCCCAGGCGATGGGAGGCGCCGAGGGTGAGGGTCCAGGGGGTGTGAACCCCGGCGAAGTCGCCGTCGGTGAGCGTGGCGCCGCCGTTGACGGCGACGGCCTCCGCGTTGGTGGGCAAGCTCGCGGCGAGGCCCAGCCGGGTGGAGCGCCCGGGCGGGGTGAGCAAGAGCCCGGCGGTGAGGCCTGGGGTGCCCGCGCGGCGCTGGACCTCGCGGGCCTCCCCTTCAGCCCTCGGGACCAAGAGCCGGGTCTCTTGCCAGCTCGCGGCGAGGCCCCACGAGAGGAGGCCACGATCGTCCACCCCGGCGAGGTTCACCATCGTCGTGATCTGGCGCAGGGAGAGATCGTCGCCAAGGGTGGTGTAGGACTGGCCCAAGAGCGTGCCGCCGAGGGCGAGCTGTCGCCAACGAAGCGCGCCGCCGGTGGAGATGAGCCAGTCGGGCGGGGCCTCCTCGGCGAGGTTGTTGGGGCTCGTGTCTCGGGCGGTGAAGGGGTTGTTCACCAAGGCGAGGGTGGAGTCGGTGTCGAAGGGGCGGCCCCAGGCGGGCGGGCGCCGGCGCACCGAGGCCGCGGGGTTGTAGAGCTGGGAGCGCGCGCCCTCACCGACGCCGACCGCGACGCCGCCCATGCCCAAGACGCGGCCCGTGGTGACCGACGCGCCGCGCACAAACTCGATGGTGGGCTCTTCAGCGCGGGCGGGCGCGGCGGCCTGCAGCCCGGACATGGCGGCGAGCAAGGCGAAGAGCGGCGAGGCGCGTGACATGGCGACTTCTACCTGAAGCCCCCTGGCACGTCAACGTCACGCGACGTCAGGCGCCGAGGATCATAATTACGAAGCCTACCTCGCTGGAGCCTCGATATGCGCCTTCGCCTGCTCAGCCTGTCCGTCATCACCGCCTGCGCCGGAGCCCCCTCCAAAGACGCCCCCGTCGAGAGTGAGGTCTTGGGCGGCGACTCCAGCGGCGACTCCAGCGGCGGAGACAGCGCAGGAGGCGGCGACTCCAGCGGCGGAGACAGCGCCGGGGGAGGGGACTCCAGCGGCGACGAGGTGACCCTCCCGGACGGCGAAGAGCGCGCGTTCTACGCCGGGGGCGCCGGGGACGAGCGGTTTTACTCGGCGGTGGCCCTGAGCGACGGCACCGTGCTCCTCGCGGGCGGCGCCGACGACCTCTCCTGGCTGCCCGAGGGCGTGCCGGTCACGACCCTGTCCGCCGACGGCATCTCCGGCCAGCCCGGCGGCGACGACGTGGCGTTCTTGCTGCAGGTGAGCGGCGATCTCTCCGAGCCCCTGCGGGCCTGGGCGCTGCCGCCAGGCGCCGCCACCCACCTTCGCCACGTCAAGGTCTCCAACCTGCCCGGCGAGCGCACCGCCGCGGTCTACGTCAGCGGCCAGACCACAGCGAGCCGCGGCGACGACACCGGCATGTTCATCGCCCGCCTCGACGGCGACCTGCTCTCCGGCGAGGCCAGCGGCTTTTTGTGGGTGAAGAACCTCTACGTCACCGGGGATCACCAGACCGAGCAGCCCTGGGACGTGGATCACCAGGGCCGGGTCTACACCATTCGCGGCGAGCCCTACGACTACAACTGGGCCGCCGTGTACCGCCTGAGCGCCACGACCGGCGAGCCTGAGCTCGTCGAGGACTGGCGATACCACTGGGGCACCCGCGACGCCGACGGCGCCTCGGTGGAGGTGGCGGGCACCCCGGCCTCGTCGCTCACGGACTACACCCTGACCCACAGCGCGCTCTTGTTTAAGCACACCAACCGCTGCGATCTGCGCTCTTGGACCGAGGCGGAGTACCTCCAGAGCTCCGACGACGGCAACGGCGGCGCGCGGCAAGGCGCCTGGCCCCTGGACTACTTCTACAGCGGCCCCTGCGACCCCGCCGCGGCGAGCACGACCCAGTCTGGGCCGGGCTACACCGGCTATAAGCTCGGCGGCGCCTCGACGATGCGGGTGGGCGCCATCGCCGTCGATCGCCGCACGGACCACGTCTTCATCGGCTTCTCGATTCAGTCGAAGCTCCCCGACGGCAACCCAGACTTTGAGCCCGCCGTGCTCGCCATGGACGCCGAGGGCGGGCTCCTGTGGTGGAGCCGACTGTATGAGGAGACGACGGCGAACTCCTCGCCAGACCAGTACGTCGACCACCTCGCCATCGACGCCGCCACGGGCGCCCTCGTCGTGCTCGCCCGGTCGCACGGCAACAACGTCGTGAACCTCTGGGAGGGGGACGAGGTCGCCGCGAACCCCGGCGCCCGGGGCTTCCACAGCCGCTTCACCGGCACCGAGGGCAACATCCACCTCTCTTGGATCGGCAAGCTCCGCCTGGAGGACGGGCGCTTAGAGGCCGCGACCTACCTCGGCGAGTACGTCGACTCGATGAGCGGCGTCGGCGCCCCCTACGCCGACCCCAACCTCGACGGCTGGCCCGATCACGACGCGGGCTGGCCTGACCTCAACACCACCCGGGGCCGGGCGCTTGGCGTTGACGCCGAGGGCCGGGTGCTCGTCATCGCCGCCGGGCGACGCACGATCACCACGGCGGGGGCGTTTCAGAAGATGGTGAAG
>JBEAVX010000464.1:0-2802 GCA_041160755.1 Pseudomonadota bacterium | reverse complement strand
GAGCACCATCGTGCAGAAGGCGGACTCCATCGCCATCACCTGCAAGACCTTCACCCTCGACGCGGACACGGTGACCGTCACCTCCACCAAGGACACAAAACACACGAGCAGCCAGAAGTTCACCGTAGAGAGCACCCAAGACATGGCGCTCAAGACGAGCACCAACCTGAACATCGAGGCCGGCGCAGGCGCCGAGGCCAAGGCCCCCAAGGTGACCGTGAAGGCCGACGCCACCCTGACCCTACAGAGCGGCGCCACGGCGAAGCTCGACGGCGGCGGGATGTGCGAGATCAAGGGCGGCCTCGTCAAGATCAACTGATCGGGAGACAAAGAATGTCGATCGAGCGAACCGGTGTGAAGGCAGGCAGGTCCGAGGCGGGCGCGCTCAAGCTGCCCGAGCTCCCTGACGTGCTCACCTTGCTCGATGAGTACCTCACGATCTACCCCCAGGCGCCGTTTGACCCCGCGGACGCCGAGACGCGGTATCTGCTGGAGGCCCTGGCGTGGTTCTCGGCGTCGAGCCGGGCCAAGGCCATCGAGGGCCAGCGCGGCTTCTATCGTCGCCTGTTCGCGCAGTATTTCCCGACGCTGCTGCAGCCGCTCCCGGCGGCGGGGCTCTTGGAGATCGCGCCCTCGGGCCAGCTCGCCGAGCGCGTGGAGCTGCCTGAAGGCACGGAGATCACGCTCGGCGCCGAGGGCCAAGGCGAGGCCCAGTTCCGCACGATGGCGCCGCTCACCATCGAGCCGGTGTGGCTGGAGCGTGTGGACCAGCGCCCGCTGCCCGACGGCGGGACGCTCGTGCGGCTGCACCTCCGCGCCGCCGCGCCCGTGGCCGCCCTGCACCTCCAGATCAACCACCTCGGCGACACCTTGGCCTCGGCGCGGCTGCTCGATGATCTCAGCCGCCACCTGCGCGGCGCGCGGGTGGGCGCCACGCTCAACGCGCCCAACGACGGGGAGACGGCCCAGGTCCAGCTCGGCGGCGGGCCGCTCCGGGGCGCGCTCAACCAGCCCGAGACCACCGACCCCCTGGATGTCGCGCGCTGGCGCCTGCACTTCCCTGAGCGATGGTCTGTGGTGCATCTCACCTTGCCCCAGCGCCGGAGCGGCAGCTTCTGCGTGAGCCTCAACATGGGCGCGGCCTGGGAGCCCGACCCTTGGCTCGCCCCGCGCAGCTTCCGTCTGTTCGTGGTGCCCATCGAGAACAGCCAGCGCGCCGCCTCGGCGCCGATTCGGTGTGATGGCCACCGCACGGTCTGGCCGATCCTGCCGCCGCGCCCTGGCCTCTCCCTCGTCTCTGTGCGGGGTGTGTACGAGGTCGCCGACGCGGGGCTCTTGCCGATCCGCCCCAGCGCCTTGCCCGGCGAGGGCGGCACCTGGGAGCTAGAGCCCCCGTCCAGCCTGCACCTGCACCTGCCCGACGCCTTCTTGCGGCCCCGCGTGGTCAGCGTGGACGGCCTCTGGCACGAGCCCAGCTTCTCATCAGCCCTCGCGGGCGCGCTCACTGTGCGCCTTCATCGCCGCGCCATGCCCGCCGCGCGGCTCTCGATGATGGCGCCGCCGCTGCCGCCGAGGGCCCTGGATCGTGTAGACGACGGCCTCGCGCTGCTGCAGGTGCTCTCGTTACGCACCCGGGGCGCGCTCACCTTGGCCGATCTGCGCGGGCTCCTGCGCCTGCTCGGCGGCTTAGACGGCGGGCCGTACCGTGAGGTGTTTGAGCACCTCGACGCGCTTCACTGTGAGGAGTCGGTGAGCGGTGAGGGCGGCGGCCTCACCTTGGTCCGTCGTTACACCCTGAGCTTCCCCCGCTTGGGCCAAGACGCGGCGTTCCGGGTGCGGGCGGCCTCGGCGGTGATCGGCGAGATCCTGAGCGCCTGGTCCTCCCAAGGCCGCGTGACCGTGCGCGCCCGGATGATGAACGGGGAGGACGCATGAGCACCTGGTCGGCCTGGGGCGAGGTGATGACCGCCGTGCGCGCCGCCGAGCTGGCGCTGCAAGATCCCCGGGATCTGGGCCGGGCGCGGGCGGCCGTCGCCGCGTCGCTCAAGGAGCTTCGCCATCGCCTGTCCAACCAGCTCCCGGCGCGCCCGACGCTCCAGGCGCTCTTCGCGTTGGCGGTGCTGTTTGACGAGCGCGCCCAGGCCACGACCGGGGCGCGCCCAGGCCAGTGGCAGCCGCTCCAGCTAGAGCTATTTGACACAGACGAGGGTGGCACTCGCTTCTTTGAGGAGCTGGACCACCTGCTCGTAGACCCCGCCGCGCACCCCTTCGTGCTGGAGGTCTACGCCTTCTGTCTCGCCGAGGGGTTTCGAGGCGTGTACCAGAACGATCCCGAGCCCTTGCAGCGCCATCGGGCGCGCCTGCTCGACCGCATCAGCCGCCCCGTGCCCTTGCCCAGCGCCCAGACGGCGCTGCCCACCACACTACGCGACGGCCCAGAGATGATCGTGCGGGTGTGGGTGGTCGCGCTGGGCGCGGTGCTGCTCACCCAGCTCCTGATGCGTCTCTGGCCCGGAGGTGGGTCATGAGCCGCCGTGATCTGTTCGATGTCGAGGCCCTCGGCTCGCGCTGGAGCCGCGCTCGACCCGCGTCGGACACGACGTTCGATCCAGACGCGCACAGAGGACCGCCCGACCCGTTGGCGGCCTTGCCCGGCGCGTGGTCCGCCTTCGAGGCGTCGATTCGCGCCGAGCTCTCGCCCCCGGCGGCGAGCGCGGCCTTGGCCCTGCTCGCGACCATGACGCCGCCGTCCCCCACCTCGCCCCCCCCTGACGCCGCGCAGATCCGCGCCCTGCTCGCCGG
>JBEAVX010000460.1:0-12088 GCA_041160755.1 Pseudomonadota bacterium | reverse complement strand
AGACAGCGACACGCTCTTGCGGCTCGCCGAGGAGGTCGTGCGGCGCCTGCGCCTGACGCCCGGGGTGAAGGGCGCCGAGGTGCCGCTCGAAGAGGAGGGCAGCGACGAGCTTCGCCTCAGCGTCGATCGCGACGTCGCGACGCGGTACGGCCTCGACGCCCAGTCCATCGGGCGCACCTTGGCCTTCGCGATGCGCGGCACGGCCTTGCCGGAGCTGCACCTGGGCGCCAAGGAGGTCTCGGTGTACGCGCGCTTCTCGGCGGACGACCGCGACAGCGTCGAGACCTTACGCGACTTCTCCGTCGCGAGCCCCCTCACCGGCGAGTCCGTGCCCCTGCGCGCGCTCACCGACGTGGTGCCCGCCCGAGGCTTCCGCTCAATCCACCGCGAAGACCGCCAGACGAGCGTGCCGATCTCCGTCGAGCTGCCCGAGGACATGCGCCTGGACGAGGGCTTCGCCCTGGTGAACGCGGCGACGGCGGACATGGAGTTCCCCCGGGGCTACGGCATCGACAAAGGCGACCGCTGGATGGACCAGATGGAGAGCGACAGCGCGCGGAACATGGCGCTCTTGCTCTCGGTGGTGTTCGTGTTCTTGTTGATGGGCTTCCTGTTTGAGAGCCTGCTGTTGCCCATGGCCATCCTCTCCACCATCCCCATGGCGCTCATCGGCGTGTACTGGACGCTCTACCTCACGGGCACCCCCTTGGACGTGATGGGCGGCGTGGGCCTCGTCGTGCTCATCGGCGTGGTCGTGAACAACGGCATCGTGCTCATCGACCTCGTCACCCAGCTCCGCGCTGAAGGGCTCTCCCGCGAGGACGCCTTGCTCCAGGCCGGAGAGCGCCGCCTGCGCCCGGTGTTGATGACCGCGTTGACCACCATCGTCGGCCTGATGCCGATGTGTGTCGGCTCCGACACCTTCATCGGCATCCCCTACGCGCCGCTGGGCCGGGTGATCGCCGGGGGCATGGCGGCCTCGACGGTGTTGACCCTGTTCTTTGTGCCCTACTGTTACACCCTCCTCGACGACCTTCGTGAGACGGCCACGCGCATCCTGCGGTACGCCACCCAGGGCCGCCCCGCGTCGGAGACCCCATGACCCTCTTCGCCCTCCTGATGTTCTCCACCAGCGCCCAGGCGCTGAGCTATGACGAGGCCCTGCGCCTCGCCGAGCAGAACAACCCCGACCTGCGCGTCGCCGCCGCCCAGCGTGACGCGGCGAAGGGCGGCCTGCTCGCGGCCCAGTCGAGCTGGGATCCGCAGCTCAACGCCGGGCTCAACCGCCCGGTGAGCACCGACAAGAACTTCTCCAACGGCTTCACCTACAAGCTCAGCTCGTCCACCGTGGCCTGGAACGTCGGCCTGAGCCAGATGACGCCCACGGGCACGAGCTGGGATCTCGCCCTCTCTGGCGCCGAGACCTCCATCGACGACCTAGAGATCTTCGGCACCACCGTCGAGGGCTTCAACAACCTGCGCATGTCGTCCAACCTGAGCGTGAGCCAGCAGCTCCTCAAGGGCTGGCGCATGTCGTACAACATGCGCTCGGTGATCAGCGCCGAGTCCAACCTGAGCCAGGCCGAGGCGAGCCTGCTCCAGCAGCGGCAGACCACCCTGGCGAACGTGGCGACGCTGTACTGGGATCTCTACGCCGCCGGGGCCACCCTCACCGTGTCTGAAGAGGCCGTGCGGGTGGCGACGGAGGAGCAGCGCATCGTGCAGGCGCTCTTGGACGTGGGCAAGGTCGCCCCCGTCGAGCGCACCCGGGTAGACGCGGCCTTGGCCCAGGCCGAGATCAACCTCATCGACGCCGAGTCGGCCTACGCCTTGGCCTCCGACCAGCTCGCCTTGACCTTGGGCCTACCTCTGGGCATGCCGATCAGCGCCGACACCGAGCCCAGCGACGCCCCGGACGGCGTGCGTGTGCCCGTCGAGGAGGCCATCGAGGCCGCCATGGCGGCGAACCCCGGCCTGCACGTCGCGCGCATCACCGCTGAGAACGCCGAGCGCGCCTACCAGAACGCCCGCCACGGCCTCTTGCCCACCCTCTCGGTGAACGCGAGCTATGGCCTACAGTCGTTCAAGGACTCGTCCCAAGGCGACGAGGTGACCTACGCCGCGTCGTTCAAAGACATCGCCGCCCGCGAGCTGCCCAGCCAGAGCGTCGGCCTCAACCTGTCGATGCCGCTCGCGAACCGCGCCGCCCGCGGCGACGTGATGAGCCAGTCCGCCGCCTTGAGCCAAGCGAAGATCAACCTGGAGACCACCGAGCGCAACATCGCCCAGCAGGTCGCGATGAACATCCGCACCGTCGAGAGCGCCGCGCGAAAGGTCGATCTCGCCGCCTTGAACCTCCAGCTCGCTGAAGAGACCCTCGCCGCCGAGAAGGCCAAACAAGAGGCCGGCCGCGCCATCGAGAAGGACGTGCTCACGGCGATCTCCGCCCGGGACCAGGCCGCGGTGAACCTCGCCCGCACGAAGGCCGACTACCAGAAGGCCGTGGTGGCGCTGGAGGCGCTGCAAGGGAAGCTTTGAGGCGCGCGCAGCGGTGAAAATTTAGGCCGATCCGGCCCTCATCCACGGGCTAAGAAGCAGAGCAACCCCTCTGCCTCTGGAGCCTCTCATGTCTGTCCCGACCACGATGCGCGCTGTCCACGTCGCCTCCCTCACCGGCCCCGACGCCGTCACGATCGTCGAGCGCCCGGTGCCCCAGCCCGGCCCCGGCGAGGTGCTGGTGAAGGTGGGCGCGGGCGGGCTCAACTACGCCGACCTCATGCAGACGCTTGGGCTCTACGTCGGCGGCCCCAAGGCCCCGTACTTCGCGGGCTTTGAGCTCGCCGGAGAGGTCGTCGCCGCTGGTGAAGGCGCGAGCTGGCCCGTCGGCGCCCGGGTGATGGGCTTCGGCCAGGAGTGTTTTGCCGAGTACGCCCTCGCGCACAGCGCCGCGCTCTTCCCGACGCCTGAAGGCTGGACGGACGGCCAGGCCGTGAGCTTCCCCGTTCAGTGGCTCACGGCGCACGGCTGCCTACGCACCGTGGGCCGGCTCAAGGCCGGGGAGACCGTGCTCATCCACGCCGTCGCCGGGGGCGTCGGCCTCGCCGCGCTGCGCCTGGCCAAACACTTCGGCGCGATCACCATCGGCACGGCGTCCACCGCCGGGAAGCTCGCCATGGCCGCCGAGCGTGGCCTCGACCACGGCATCAACTACACCGAGCAGAGCCTCGTGGACGAGGTCAAACGCATCACCAACGGCAAAGGCGTGGACCTCGTCTTGGAGATGGTCGGCGGCGAGACCTTGCACCAGAGCTGGGACGTCACCCGGCGGTATGGCCGCATCGTCGTCTACGGCGCCGCGAGCGGGCAGGCCGCCAAGATCGACAACGTGAAGCTCATCTTCAGCCCTGTGGAGTTCATCGGCTACCACATCACCCAGCTCATCGTCGGCCGCCCCGAGCTCTTCGCTGAAGAGATGGCCGAGGTCACCGAGCTGCTCCAGGCCGGGGTGATGACCCCCGAGTCGCCGACCTCGTGGTCTGTGGAGAGCGTCGCCGACGCCCTGCGCGCCCTGGGCGACCGCACGACGACGGGCAAGCAGGTGGTGACGTTCTGAGGCGGGGTTCGCGCCCCCCTCACACCGCCTGCGGAATCCCGCCCAGCGCGTCCTCAGCCTCGTAGTCCTCCTCACGTTTGGGGGCGCCCATCTCGGGGCCCTCGCCCATGAGGGCGCGCAGGTTCGCCGGGGGCAGGGGCTTCTGACCGGCGAGCTGCATGAGGTACTGGTTGTGGAAGTAGTAGGGGCGCAGGGCCTCGGGGACGATCTCCCGGGCCTTCTTGTGGTAGGCGGGGAGGCTGTACCAGGGCACGGAGAAGTTGGCGTGGTGCTCAAAGTGGTAGTTGATGTTGAACGGCGAGAAGACCACGGCCACGGGGTAGAAGTAGGTGCGGGAGCGCAGGAGCCGGTCGGGCTCGTGGGCGAGGCCGCCGCCGTGCTCTTGGGCCTTCTTCAGGTAGTTCAGGATCGACACCACCTGGAAGCCGACGACGAGGGCCGCGGGCACCACCCAGCCGAAGGTCATCCAGGTCAGCGCGATGATGGGCGCCCAGACGGCCAGGCCGATGGCCGCGCGCTTGAGCTGGCCGGGGTACTGCTTCGAGGGGTTGTACGCCACGAAGGAGAGGGGGATGAGCGCCAAGATGAGCAGGCGCCGGTAGAGCTCCCCGCCGGTGATGGGGTAGCGGTCTTGGGGGTCGTCGGCCTCGCAGGGGCGCAGGTGGTGGATGGTGTGGCCCTTCTCCCAGTGGCGGATGTAGTCGGTGAAGAAGAGCCAGCCCGCGAACACGCCGACGGCGCGGTTGAGGCGTTTGCTGCGCTCACGGTCGGCGCTGAGCACGAACATGTTGTGGCTACATTCGTGAATGACCAGCACGTTCACGCCGAAGTACACAACGCCGAAGATGACGCCCGCGATGGGGATGTAGAGCAGCGGCGGCAGGGCGGCGGAGAGCATCATCGCCAACACGGAGACGCCCACGAGCACGAGGGTGCTGAGCCCGTTGACGTAGTTGTGCCAGAACGGATCCTTCTTCATCGCGTGAAGATCGTTTCCAGCGGTGACCACCTCACGCATCCACGCGGGGCGCCTCTGTGGCTTCTCCATGATCGGTCCTCTCCTGGTGGCGTCGTCAGAGGCGAGGGTGTCGCCTCCGGGACAACCAATCTATCCCAGGCGGCGCGGCGCGGGCGGACGGATGTGTGATAAGCCACACGACCGCGCGGATCCCCTGATCTGCGCCAGCCCTGGAGCCCCATGCGTGTCCTCGCCGTCGGACGGGCCTTCCCCCCGAACTACTACGATCAGGAGACCCTCATCGCCGCCTTCACCCAGCACTGGGCCGGGGCGATGCACAACCAGCGACGGCTGGAGCAGCTTCACCGACATGTGCTCGTCGGCGGACGACACCTCGCCTTGCCGATGGAGGACTACCTCGGCCTGAACGGGTTCACCGACGCGAACAACCGCTGGATCACCGTGGCCCAAGAGGTCGGCGGCGCCGCGGTCTTAGACGCCTTGGCCCGCTCGGGGGTCGCGCCGGAGCAGCTCGGCGCGTTCTTCTTCACCACGGTGACCGGCCTCGCCACGCCGTCCATCGAGGCCCGGCTGATGAACCGCCTTCACCTGCCCGAAGGCCTCAAGCGGGTGCCGATCTTCGGCCTGGGCTGCGTCGCTGGGGCCGCGGGCATCGCCCGTGCGGCGGACTATGTGCGCGCCTTCCCCGACGAGGCCGCCTTGCTGTTGTCCGTGGAGCTCTGCTCCTTGACCATGCAGCGCCAGGACGTGTCGATCCCGAACCTGATCAGCTCGGGGCTCTTCGGGGACGGGGCGGCCTGCGCCGTCGTCGTCGGGGAGCGCCTCGCCGCGCGGCTCGCTGAGGCCGGGGGCGTCGGCGCCCAGGCCGCCCAAGACGGCCCGGAGGTGCTCGCCACCCGCTCGGTGTTCTACCCGAACAGCGAGGACGTCATGGGCTGGGACATCTCCGAGCGCGGCTTCCGCATCGTGCTCTCCGCCGGGGTGCCCGACGTGGTGAAGGCCCACCTGCGCGGCGACGTGGACCGCTTCTTGGCCAGCCAGAACCTCCACATCACCGACATCTCCTCTTGGGTGTGCCACCCCGGCGGGCCGAAGGTGCTGGAGTCTTTTGAGGAGGTGCTGGAGCTCGGCCCCGAGGCCCTGGAGCTCACCTGGCGCTCCTTGCGGGAGGTCGGCAACCTCTCGTCGTCTTCAGTGCTCATGGTGCTGCGGGACACGATGGAGACCCGGCGCCCGGCGCGGGGCAGCCTGGGCCTGATGATCGCCATGGGGCCGGGCTTCTGCTCCGAGCTCGTGCTCTTGAGGTGGTGATGGACACCCGCCTGCTCTACACCCTGCTCGTGGGGCTCATCGCCCTGGAGCGCCTGTTCGAGCTGCGCTTGAGCGCAAAGAACGCCGCCTGGGCGATGGCCCGGGGTGGCGTCGAGCGGGGCCAAGGCCACTACCCGGCCATGGCCGCGCTGCACACCGCCGGGCTCATCGCCGCCCCCGCCGAGGTCTGGTTGTTGGACCGAACGTTCTCTCCGGTCTTGGGCGCGGTCTGCGGGGGGATCCTCGTGGGCACCATGGCCCTGCGCTACTGGGCGGTGAGCACCTTGGGCCCCCGCTGGAACACCCGGGTCATCGTCGTGCCGGGCCTGGGCCCCGTGACCGACGGGCCGTACCGCTACTTGCGCCACCCGAACTACCTCGCGGTGATCCTTGAGCTCGGCGCTTTGCCGCTGCTGCACGGGGCTTGGATCACGGCGGTCGTCAGCTCGACGCTCAACGCTTGGCTTTTGTCGGTGCGGATCCGCGCAGAGGAGGCCGCGCTCAACGAGCTGTGCAACTATGGCGAACACATGGGCACAAAGCCAAGGCTCCTGCCGGGCAAGGAAGGGTGATGGACGACCTGACGACGGCCCCCGGGCCGCAGATGACCGATGAGGCGCTCTTGGCGCTCATCGGCGAGATCGCCCAGACCCGCCTGGGCTACGCGGGCACGCTCACCGCCGACACCCGGCTCGTTGAGGCGCTCTCCTTGGACTCTGTGCGGCTGCTCACCTTGGTCGTCGAGCTGGAGAACCGCCTGGAGCTGTGCTTAGACGAGGGCGACGAGCGAGGCGTCGAGACCGTCGGTGAGCTGATCGCCCTCTTGCGGAGGCGCCATGCTGCGGGTTGAGGGCGGGCGCGTCGTCGGCATGTTCCCGACGCTCACCGAGACGCTGCGCGCGGCGGCGACGGCCACGCCCGAGGGCGGGCTCCATTTCCTCGACCGCAAAGAGCAGACGACGGTGGTGTCGTGGGCGGAGGTCCTGCAGAGGGCGAGCCGCGTCGCCAGCGGTCTGCACAGCCTGGGGCTCAAGCCCGGGGAGCGGGTGGGGCTCATCTTCCCGACCAACATCGGCTTCTTTGAGGGCTTCTTCGGGGCGCTCTTGGCCGGCGGGGTGCCGACGCCGCTCTACCCGCCCGCCCGGCTGGGGCGCATGGAGGACTACCACGAGCGCACGGCGCGGATGCTGCGCGCGGCCGGGGTCAAGGTGGCGCTCCTCGACCCGATGGTGCGGCGGGTGATCGGCCCGACGATTCAGCGCGCGCGGCCCCCCTTGGGCGCGTTCACCCTCGATGAGCTGCCGACCGACGGCGGCCCGGCGCCCGCGCCCAACGAGGATCCGAACGCCCTGGCGATGGTGCAGTTCAGCTCGGGCACCACCGTCGATCCCAAGCCCGTCGCCTTGACCCACCGCGCCGTGCTCGCCCAGACCGAGGCCATCGCGCTCCAGGTGCTCCAGCTCGATCCCAACGCCCGGGCCGGGGTGAGCTGGCTGCCGCTCTACCACGACATGGGGCTCATCGGCTGCGTCTTCCCGGCCTTGGCCCAAGCCGGAGAGCTGACGCTCATCGGCCCGGAGCAGTTCTTGGCCCGCCCGGCGCTGTGGCTCCGCGCGCTGTCCCGCACCCGGGCCGTGGCGTCTCCGGCGCCGAACTTCGCCTACGCGTATTGCCTCCAGCGCGTCACCGACGACGAGCTCGACGGCGTCGATCTCAGCGCGTGGCGGCTGGCGCTCAACGGCGCCGAGCCCGTCTCCCCCGACACCCTGCGCGGGTTCAACCTTCGTTTCGCCCGCTGGGGCCTGCGCCCCGAGGCGCTCACCCCGGTCTATGGGCTCTCCGAGGCGAGCCTCGCGGTGACCTTCGCCGACGTCGCCACCCCGTTCCAGACCCTGCACGTCGACCGCGTGCGACTGGCCGAGGGCCTCGCCGTCCCCGACCCCGAGGGCGTGGAGCTCGTGAGCGTGGGCCGCCCGGTCCTGGCCTTTGAGATCGAGCTGCGCGGCGCGGACGGCCTCGACCCTCTGCCAGACGGCCAGGTGGGCCGCCTCTTCGTGGCCGGGCCGAGCCTGATGCGGGGTTACCTCGATCAGCCCGAGGCCACGGCCCGGGCGCTGGTCGGCGGCTGGCTCGACACCGGGGATCTCGGCTTTCTGTGGGAAGGCCAACTTTTCCTCGTGGGCCGGGCGAAGGACGTGCTCATCCTGCGGGGCCGAAACCACCCGCCCCACCCCGTCGAGCAGTCGGTGGACACGCTCCCCGGGGTGCGCGCGGGCTGCGCGGCGGCGGTGAGCTTTCGCCCCGAAGGCGCCGATCACGAGCTGCTCCTGCTGTTCATTGAGCAGAAGGCCGACGCCCGGGCTGAAGACCTCGCCGCCTTGCCCGAGGCCGCCGCCCAGGCCGCGCTCCTCGCCACGGGCCTGCGCCCCGACGAGGTGATCGTGCTCGCCCCGGGCACCTTGCCCCGCACCTCCTCAGGCAAGATCCGCCGGGGCGAGGCCCTGCGCCAGTTCACCGAGGGCCGCCTCTTGCCCCCGGAGGAGGTCGGCGCGCTGAAGATCGCCGGGCTGATGGCGCGCTCGTGGCTCGCCTTCGCCCAGATGCGGCTCAAGGGCCCGTGAGCGTCACCCGGTCGATCCTCATCGTCGGCGGCGGCCCCGTGGGCCTCGCGGCGGCGATCTTGGGGCGATCGGCGGGCCACGACGTCACCCTCATCGAGCGCGGCCGCCCCCCGGTGGACAAGCCCTGCGGCGAGGGCCTCATGCCCAGCGGGGTGCGGCGCCTGATGGGCATGGGCGTGGCGCTCGACCCCGAGGGCCTGCACCCGTTCATGGGCGTTCGGTACATCGACGGCGATCGGGTGGCCGAGGCGAGCTTCACCTTCGGCGACGGCTACGGCTGCCGCCGCACCTACCTCCAGGGAGCGATGGCGCGGCGGGCCGCCGAGGTCGGCGCGGTCCTTCATTTTGGCCAAGAGGTCGTCGCCGTAGACGCGGATCGAGGGGAGGTGCGCACCGCCGATGGGCAGAGCTTCCGGGCCGAGCTGGTCCTCGCCGCCGACGGCCTACGCTCCCCAGTCCGGAAGCTCCTCGACCTCGACGGGCCGCCGGCCTCACGCCCTCGGTTCGGGATGCGCCAGCACTACACGATCAAGCCCTGGACCGATCACGTCGAGGTGTATTGGTCCGACACCGCCGAGGCCTACGTCACCCCCGTCGGCCCCAACCGCGTCGGCGTGGCGTTTCTGTGGTCCGGCGACGGCGAGCGGTTCACCGGTCTGCTCAGCCGCTTTCCAAAGCTTCAAGAGAAGCTCGGCGACGCGCCCATCGAGAGCCAGGTGCGCGGAACGGGCCCTCTGCAAGTGCGCCCCAAGGCCGTGCTCAAGGGCAAGGTCGCGCTGGTCGGCGACGCGGCGGGCTACTTCGACGCCATCACCGGCGAGGGCCTCACCCTGGGCTTCGCCGAGGCGGACACTGTGCTGCGACATTTTGAGGAGAACCGCCTCCAAGACTGGCCCAAGAGCCACAGAACCCTCGTGTTTGAGCCCTACCTCGTGATTCACCTGCTCTTGTTCATCGAGCGTTTTCCGGCGCTGCGCCGCCGGGTGATCGCGGCCTTGTCCAAAGACCCGGTGTTGTTTGAGCAGTTTTTGCAGATCAACGACGGCCTCCTGCGGCCTCAAGACCTGCCCCTGGGCGGGCTTCTGCGGATCGTGTGGCGTGTGGTGTGGGGTGTCGACTAAGCTGGCGCCGCCGCGCTCGTGGGGAGCGGGAGGGTCTGTCCGATGAGGACCTCGCGGCTGGGCGGAACAAAGGCGCGACGTTTGTGCGCGATGGGCGCCGCGTCTTGATCCTCGGGCGGCCGGGGCGTGACGTGGGCCGCGCGGTCGGGAGCGCGGGAGACGGAGGAGGAGGGCTGACGAGGGCGGCCCCGCTTGTGCGCAGCGCCAAGGAGGTGTACCGTCCCGGCATGGACCCAACACTCGAAGACACGCTCCTCAAGCTCCTCAGCGCAGATGACCGTCGGCCGCTCGTGCGGGCGATGTGCGCCTGCGCTCGACGGCAGCTCGCCGCCGCCGCCAAGGTGGACCCCCGCAACACCACGCTCATCGAGACGGCGGAGGGCTGGGCGGCGGGGCGTCTCACCACCGTCGAGGCCCGGGAGGTGGCCTGGTGGGGCCAAGGGGTGCCCGGCGGCCTCTTCCCGATGGCCTGCCTGAAGGTGATCGTCGCGCCGACGGCGGATCGAGAGGCCGCGACGCGCCTCTTCGCCCAGCAGCTCCCGATGGTGGTCGCGATGAAGAAGCGCCCGCTGCCCCACGAGCTCCCGGCCCTGCTCGCCGCGACGGAGAGAAATCTGTGCACCCTGGCCGAGAACGCCGCGAGCGCCGCTTAGGCCAGCGACCTGACGCGGCCTCGGCGCAGCCTGGCAGAAACTGCCAAGCTTAGGCCCTAAGCCAAAGCCCCGCCGCAGCTCGACCCCGCCCCAGCCGTACACCCGAAGCAGTGGCGGCCGACGGTGATCGGCGCGTCGTGAAGGCGCGTCACGTCGCCTAGCGCCCGCACATGGCGTCGGGGGCCGGGCGCGGGCAGGTCTAGCATCTGGTTGAAGTCACAGTCATACAGTCCGCCGTCCCATGAGACGCTCACGAGGTGCCGACACATGAGCCCTGGCACCGTCGCGGCGTTGAAGTTGGCCTCTAGGAGCGTCTGGTACTGTGTGGCTTTGCCTTGGCGAGACAGGTCGGCGGCGAAGCGCGCGATGGGCAGGTTCGTGAGCGTGAGCAGGTTCGTGAACACGAGGCCGTGATCGTCCAGCAAACGACGGCGATAATCGGCCTCCAACGCCGATTGGCTCGGGGGGAGAAACGCGCCGCCGGGGTTGTACACCAGGCTCAGCACGAGGCCCGAGCCCGGCTGGCCATAGCCCAAGGTGTTGAGGCGGCGCAGGGCCTCGACGCTGGCGTCGTACACCCCGCGCCCCCGCTGGCGCTCGACGTTGTCCCGCAGGTAACAAGGCATCGAGGCGACGATCTCGACCTGCTCGGCGGCCAGAAACGCCGCGGTGTCCGCTTGTCCGGGCTCCAAGAGCACGGTGAGGTTGCAGCGGTCCATCACCCGGCGGCCCAAGGCCCTCGCGCCGCGCACGAGGTCGCGGAAGCGTGGGTGAAGCTCCGGGGCGCCGCCGGTGATGTCGAGCAGGGTGAACGACGGGTTCGCGGCGAGGGCGCGGAGCACGTCGTCGATCACCTCATCGGACATCTGCTCTCTGCGGTGGGGCCCGGCGTCGACGTGGCAGTGGGCGCAGGTCTGGTTGCAGCGTTTGCCGAGGTTGACCTGCAGCCAGCTCGGGGTGTCGCGGCGCAGGGGGCCCAAGCCCGCGTGGCTCAGCGCGTCCTCGAAGGTCATGGCGCCTCTCCGATGGCCTCGGCGCGGCAGGCGTTGTAGGCGCGGATCACCCGGCCCGTCGGCGTCGTGGTGAGGATCACGCCGACCCCAACCAAGGTGACCGTCCCGGCCGCGAGGTAGCCCGCGCCGCCGGTCGAGAAGAAGATCCCGGCGACCAAGATCGAGCCCGCGCCGCCAAAGGCCATCGCCGCGCCGACCTTTCGCCGGGCGTCCCGCCGCCGCTGCAAGGGCGCGCTGCCCTCACACTCCCGCATCAAGGCGTCGACGAGCTCGCGTTTCTGGTGGCGGTCCGCGGAGATCGACTCGCCGTCGAGGAAGAGCGCGCCGCTCAGGGGCATGTAGGCCACATGAACGGGCAGCTCCGGCGGGGGCTCTTCAGCGAGCGCTTGGCCTGTGAGGAGCAGAGCGGGCAGTATCAAGGCGCTGAGGCTCATAGACCCTCGACGGAGAGATGAATCGAGCGGACGAGGGTGGCCCGGCCGTCGATGAGCTGGATCGAGACGGCGAGGCCCGCGCCCTCTTGGCGCACGCTCACCTGGCTCTTGCCGAAGCCCCGGCGCAAGAGCACCCCCCGGGCGGCGGTGGCGACGGCGCCAGTCAGCCCCGGGCGCAGGTTTTGGCCGACCGCGACGGCCTCCACGGCGTCTTGAAGCTCCTCCTCCAGAGCGCGAGGCGGCGCGGGCGGGGGCTTGGGCCTCAACGGGCGGCCGGGGGCAGGTGGAGCCCACCCAAGGTGAGGATCCGATCACGCTCGGCCTCGGTCACCGGGCTCACGGA
>JBEAVX010000679.1:0-5826 GCA_041160755.1 Pseudomonadota bacterium | reverse complement strand
GGCCGTCGTCGTCGGTGTCGGTGTCCAGCGGGTCGGTGCCGGTGGTGTTGACCTCATCGGCGTCGGAGAGGCCGTCGTCATCGGTGTCGGTGTCGTTGGGGTCGGTGCCGGTGCTGTTGACCTCTTCAGCGTCGTCGAGGCCGTCGAAGTCGCTGTCGGCGTCGTTGGGGTCGGTGCCGGTGGTGTTGACCTCTTCGCCGTCGTCAAGGCCGTCGTTGTCGGAGTCGGGGTCGTTGGGGTCGGTCTCGCTGCCCGCGAGCTCGGTGAAGTCGTCGATGCCGTCGTTGTCGGAGTCGGAGTCGTTGGGGTCGGTCTCAAACTCGACGAGCTCGTCCAGATCCGGGAGGCCGTCGCGGTCGCTGTCTGGGTCGTTGGGGTCGGTGCCGTAGTCGTTGACCTCTTCGCCGTCGTCGACGCCGTCGCCGTCGGTGTCATCCGTCGTCGGGTCGGTGCCGGTGGTGTTGACCTCTTCGCCGTCATCGAGGCCGTCGCCGTCGGTGTCGGTGCTCAGCGGGTCGGAGCCCAGGGTGTTGGCCTCTTCGCCGTCGGTGAGGCCGTCGCCGTCGGTGTCGGAGACGTTGGGGTCGGTCTCCAGGATGGCCTCGGAGAAGTCGTCGAGGCCGTCGTTGTCGGTGTCGCCGTCGTTGGGGTCGGTCTCGTAGTCGATGATCTCTTCGCCGTCGGTGAGGCCGTCGCCGTCGGAGTCGGCGGAGTAGGGGTCGGTGCCGTACACCCCCATCTCGTCGGGGTCGGTGACGCCGTCGCCGTCGCTGTCTTTGCCTGAGCAGATCGAGATGTTGAGCGGGCTCTGAAGGACGTACTCGATGCTCTGCTGGGAGAAGTTGTAGAACCCGAAGTTGCCCTCGGGGAAGGTGCCGGTGATGTCGAGCTCTTTGACGCCGTTGATGTAAACGACGATGTTCGTCTCGCTGTAGGTGAGCTGGAAGGTGTAGGTGGTGTTGTCTTTCCAGCCCGTCGAGCCCCAGTTTGTGCCCCGGGCGAGCTCGGTCACCGTGGTGATGTGGTTCCAGAGGTGATCAGGGGTGGCCTTGCCGACCACGCGGCTCGCCGAGAAGCCGAGCTTGCCGGTGCCCGAGCCCCAGGCCTGGGTGGCCTGCTTCCAGTCGAAGAGGATCCATTCGGCGGTGGAGGACGAGAAGTCGCCCGCCTCAAACCCGACCACGAAGCCGACGTAGTCGTCGTCGCTCGTGGACTTCACGGCCTGGGTGAAGGTGATGGTGTTCCCCGTGATGGGGATGTTGGTCATGTAGACCGCGGGGTCGGCGTTGAGCGACTGCTTGAGCGTGAGCTTGTCGGCGGAGAGCGTCCAGACCGGCGCGTCGTGGCCCGAGTCGTTCGTGTACTCCGAGAAGTCGAGGCTGAAGTTCGCCGCGCCGCACTCCCAGCCGAGCTCGATGGCGCAGGTGGCGTCGCAGCCGTCGCCGTCGGTGGTGTTGCCGTCGTCACAGGCCTCGGTGGAGGCGATGATCTTGTCGCCGCAGGTGGCGGCCAAGGCGTGGGTGGGCGACAACGCGCCCATGAGCGCCGCGAAGGTGGCGAGTTGTTTGGAGGTGCGGATCGTCATGGCGCGGGTGCTCCAGATCAGGGGTTGGCGTCAGTGTAGCGTTGCCCACGCGCCGTGGTAGACCTCGATCGCTGAACGTCACCCACAAAAACGCTGACGGTCGCGGGCCCCTCGCTGACGCCCGCGCGCCGCTTCGGAGCAGCGCTGGTGTACCTCCGAGAGAATGAGCGGATCCTAGGATCTCAGGCCCTTGACGACGCAAGACCTCCCGGCGCGGAGGGGTCCGTGCTGCGCGGGAGGATCGTCTCCGCCCCGCGCCCGCCTGGAGGGGCGCGATGAGCGTCGATCCGTCGCCCTCGCCGGTGTGGTGGCTCTATGTGCTCTTGAGCCATGATGGCCGCCGCACCTACGTCGGCATCACCCTCGATGTCTCGCGCCGCCTGACCGAGCACAACGGCGAGCGCCCTGGCGGCGCCCGCGCCACCCGCGCCGGGCGACCGTGGCGGGTGGGGACGACCTTCGGCCCTTACGCCGACCGGAGCGAGGTGAGCCGCGCCGAGCGCGCGCTCAAGGCCGTGCGTGGCCTCAAGCGGCTCCGGTGGGCGGGGTTCGGGGCCTCAGCCCTCGGTGTTGTCCCCGCCTCGACGCGAGAACAGGTTCTTGAGCCCCGCCGCGAGGGCGACGAGCGCCAGGGGGATCGCCTTCTTTCCGGCGACGAGGATCGCTAACAGCCCCTTGAACAAGCCGGCCTTCGTCGCGAGCTTGCCCGCGACCAGGGCGCCGATGCCGTAGGCCGCGACCTCGTCCAGGTCGGGGTCAAAGTCGGCGTACCGGTGGCCGTCGTTGAACTCGGCGAAGGTGAGCACCTGCTCCATGGCGACCTTGACCAGCGCGAGCTGCGCGGGGCTCGCGACGGCGCTCATCGAGAGCACGCCCCGGCGACCCAAGACCCGCACGTCGTAGTTGATGCTCTCGGCCGTCTCATTGAAGCGCAGGTGCTTCGCCCAGTACAGTCGCCGACCCACGGGGTCGTAGCGCGGCGCCTCGGCCCAGCCGAGCAGCTCAACCGTGCCGTAACCCGCCTTGAGCCGGGCCTCCCGGTTGTCGGCGATCTCCTCACGCATCTCCTCCAAGAGCTCGTCGTAGTCGATCTCTGAGGCGTCATCGTCCTCGACGTGGCCGTCCTCGGTGTAGGTGAGGATGACGGCCCAAGACTCCGTCTCGAAGGGGCCGATGTCGGCGGGCAGCAAGAGCCCCTCACCGCCGCCGCTGGGCGGGTTGCCCCAGGCCACGAGCACCTTGTCGGCGTCGGCGGGGCCCAAATAGCGGAAATCGCTCGGGACGCTCAGCGTCACCCGGCCCTGGGCCAAGGAGATGTCGCCTTGGCGGTAGGTGAGTGAGGACTCTAGCGCGAGCCGAGACAGCGTGACATCGGCGCTCTCGGCGGCCTGCTCGGCGGTCTCGCCCTGCTCCATGAAGAAGGCGACCAGCTCCTCACGGGTCGGGGGCGCGGCGGGGGCGGCCTCGGCTGCGGTGGCGTCTGCTGCGGCGGCTTCGGCTTGGGTTGGCTCAGCGACCGCGTCCGCGCTCTGGGCAAAGGTGATCGAGAGCGCCATCGCGCTCAACAACATCGTCATCATCATGGTTCTCTCCAGGGCGGGCCACCGAAGGAGCCAAATCGCGCCAAACAATGCGCCCGCGACGAGCATAACATGACGATGGCGATATCAAATCTTCGACGCGCATCAGCGCCCCAGGTGAACCCCGACGCCGCCCGCGTGGGTGAGCCGGGGCAGGTGGCCGTCCAGCTCATAACGAAGCTCGTAGCTCACGAAGTATCGATCGTTGAGGTAGAGCCGGGTGTTGACGCCGGTGGCGACCGCGAGGCGCACGAGGCGATCCGGGGTCTCCAGCGCGAGGGGCTCTTCACTGAACGGGTCCACGGCGCGGGGGTCGGTGAAGTACCCAGCGCGAACCCCGGTGGCGACGAAGACGCCGGGGCGAAACCGCTCCCACTCCTTCGCCAACATCACCCTGCCGCCGATGGCGAACATCCCCCCTTCAGCGAGCACGCTGCGGGTGTAGCCCGTGCGGTCGAGGCCGATGGAGAGCCCCGGGCGCAGCATAAAGTCGGCGGCGACGCCCGCGGTGTACGGCGTCTGCATCGAGCGCCACCAGGCCGTCTCGGCGGAGAGCGTGTAGCCGCTCGTGGACCGTGGGCCGTCGGGTTTGCCGTGAAGCGCCGCGTCGCTCACCGACCAGCCCCACACACCAACGCCCAAGAGATACGCCGGGTTGGGCCCGGTGAGGCTGCCGTCGCCGAGGCCGCCTTGGCCGACGCTGCGCAGGGCCACCCCCGAGCCCAAGAGCAAGGCCGAGCTGCCCAACATCAGCGCGCCTTTTTTCCACTGCTTTTGGTAGAGCTGCCCGGCGCCGGGCACGAGGGTCGAGAACCCGGCGGCGACGAGGTGGGGCTTGTTCTGCTGGAGCTGCTCGCTCAGGGTCAACGAGCGCTGCACCGCGTCTTGGGAGCGGTCGGCGAACACGCCGCTCTTCTCGGCGAAGCGCTCCGCCCGCTCCCCCCAGGCGTCGAGGCCCGGGGTGAGGGAGGGGATCTCGGCCTCAGCGACGGGATCATCGAGGGTGTCAAGGGTGTCCGTCTCGCCTTGTTCACCCTTCCAGCCGGTGATCTCGGCCTCCCCTTCGCCCCAACGCACGGCGGTGTGGTTGGCGCCTTGGGAGAGGTTCAGCAGCACCTCGTAGATGCGCCCGGACTCCCGGCGGCGCAGGCGGTACAGCCCGGGCTCCAGGGCGATGACCATCGGCGTGCCCGGGGTCTTCACGACCTCGGCGACGTAGGTGCCCTCGGGCTCCCGCAGGATGAGCACGGTCCCGGCCGTCTCGGCGGGCAGGGTGACCCGGGCGCTCGCGCGGTCGAGGCTCGTGAGCTGCAAGTCTCCTTGGCCCTGGAGCTTAAAGTCATAGGCCGGGTGCTGGGCGCCGACTTGGGTGGCCGTCGTACGCTCGACGGTGCGGGCGTAGGCGTAGGTGTAGGCCTCGTTCAGGGAGACGGCGCCGTCGCCGGTGTCTGCGGCGCCGCGTAGTCCAGAGACGAGGTAGTAGGTGAAGAAGCTCGACTTGAGCTGGTCGGACTCCTGGGCCTTCTCGGTGTCGGACGACGCGGTGATCCAGGCCTCGCCTTCGGTGTCCAGGCGCTCGTCCAGGAAGGGATCCACGACGGTCGCGCCCTTGACCCGGGTGATGGTGCCCGAGCGGCAGGCGTCTAAGATTCCCAGATGAACGTCAGCGTTCACCGCGCGAATGTCAGCCTTTAGGGCGTCGAAGGGGTAGAGCTCGCGGCCCAGGCGCAGGCCCCGGGCGTCCGCGTGGCCCGAGTAGTAGAACAAGAACAGGTCCTCGCCCCGCGCCCGCGCGCCGACCTTGGCGATGGCGGCTTTGGCTTGGGCGGGGGTCGCCGCGAGGAGCACGTTCACGTCGCCGGGCTCAAAGCCGCCGAGCTCGGTGAGCACCCGGGCCATTCGTTGGGCGTCGTCCTCGGCGTAGCGCAGGGGCTCTAGGTCGTCGCCGCCGTAGTTCGCGCCGACGATGACGGCGTAGCGGTGGACCCCAGCGACGGCGTGGGCCGGGGCCAAGGCGGCGAGCACGGCGAAGAGCGCGGCGAGCAGTGGACGCATCAACGCTTCTCCAAGCGGAGACGACGCAGCGTACCTTCAGGCACGTCCCGTCGCTCCGAGACGAGGGTGACCAGGGCGTCCTCGCTGAGCCGCTGATCGGTGTAGATCGCGTAGAGGAGCTGCGGGCCTGGGGACTCATCGAGGCGGAGCGCGAAGGGCGCCCGCTGAATCTCGCCGCCCTCGGCCCGCAGGGTGCCGAAGAGCTGCACCACGCCGGCGCCGTCCTCGCCGAGCAGGCTCACGTAGCGGTGGGGGCCCGGGTCAAAGCGGAGCTGGATGGTGTCGCCCTCGGCGACGAGCGCGCCGTCGTCGAGCAAACGCGGGCCTTGGGGGGTGTCGAGCCAGGCCTCCAGCGCGACGGCGGCGCCTTTGATGCGCTCGGCGGGGGGCGCCTCGGCGGGGTCGGTCGTCGCCGTCGGCAAGACCGCCACGAGCGCCAGGGCGGCGGCGGCGAGGGGGGCGACCCACCACATCCGCCGCCACCATGGCGCCGGGGCTGGCGGAGGCGCGCGCAGGGCCTCGGGGACAGGCGCGGCCACAAACGCCGCCCGATGGGACTCCTGCGCGCCTAGGCGTCCAGAACACTCCGCGCACTCGCGCAGGTGA
>JBEAVX010000372.1:0-4945 GCA_041160755.1 Pseudomonadota bacterium | reverse complement strand
ACGGCGAGGGCGGGGCTGTTCGCGGCCCAGGCCAGGCGCTCGGCGATGGCCATCGTCTCGGAGTAGTAGAACAAGAACTCTTCAGCGTAGCCGACGGACTCGTCCACCCCCTCCTCGTCGTGGCCCCGAAAGCTCACCGACGGCGAGCCGGTGTACACGAGCTTGGGCACCCCGGCGGCTCGGCAGGCCGCGACGACGTTCTCCGTGCCGGTGACGTTCACCGCGACGTAGCGCTCCCGTGGCCCCCACATCCCGGCCAAGGCCGCGACATGAAACACCACATCGACGCCCTCGAAGGCCTCCGCGAGGCCCTCCCCCTGGCTCAGATCGTGCTGAACCTGCTCCACACCCAAGGCGTCGAGGGCGGCGTGTCGGCTGCGGGCGACGGATCGCACGTCGTCCCCCCGCGCCCGCAGGCGCCGCGCGATGGCCTCGCCCAAGAAGCCCCCTGCCCCGGTGATGAGCGCGCGCATGGTCTGCTCCTCTGCGCCGTCAGCGGGCGCGGGCCGCCCAGGCCGCGAGGGCCGGGCGGTCGATCTTGGCGTTGTGGCGCCGATCGACGGGGAAGGTGTCGTAGAACAGCACCCGCCGCACACGCCGGGCCTCGTCGTTCTGCTGAGCCAAGGCCAACAAGGCGCGGGTCAGCTCATCACGACGGAGGCGCGTCTTGGCCTTGGGCTCCACGATGAGCACGGGCTCACCGGCCACGCCGACCACGGCCGTGCGGGCGACGTCGGGGTGGGTGTTGAACAGGCCCTCCAGGCGGTCGGGGAAGATCACGCCGCCGTCGCCGAGCCGCACCCGATGCGACTTTCGACCGCAGAACCACAGGCGCCCAGACTCATCGACGTAGCCAACGTCCCCCATGCGGTGCCAGCGGCCCTCGGCGGTCTCCACCTTGGCCACGGCGTTCTCTTGGGGCAGGTCTTTGTACTCCGGGCTCACCATCGGGCCGAGCACGGTGATCTCGCCGATCTCGCCTTGGGGCACGGGCTCCACGGCGCTCACGGGGCCATCGGAGATCGGGATCACCCGCACGGTGACCTCGTCGATGGGCCGACCGACGCAGGTGCCCGCCCCCGCCGCCGTCTTCACCCCCGCGCCCGCGAGGATCTCCCGGCTGCCGATCACCGAGAGCGGCAGGGCCTCCGTGGCGCCATACGGCGTGAAGATCTCGACGTTCTCCCCCACAAGACGCCGAAACGCCTCATGAATCGCCGGGGAGATCGGCGCGCCGAAGGTCAAGACCCGCTTGAGGTGGGGCAGCCGCAGACCGCCGCGCTCCTCGCCGTGCTCGATGAGCCGGGCCATCACCGCCGGGCTGCCCACGAGCTGATCCGCCTGGGCGTGGTGCAAGGCGGCGAGGACCGCCTTCGCTTTGGCCGTCGCGGGCTTGGAGAAGTTGATCTCGGGCAAGGTCACGGTCATGCCCAAGCTCACCGAGAACATCGCGAACGGCAAAAAGCACGGGACATCCGACTCTCCCGCCTGGATGCCCATCATGCGCCCGATGAGCCGCGCCTGGGTGGTGAACATGCCGTGGGTGTAGACGACCCCCTTCGCCGGGCCCGTCGAGCCCGAGGTGAAGAGGATCGACGCCTCGGTCTCGGGGGTCACCTCGGCCATCGGGAACGGCCCCCGCTCGGGCATCAGGCAGTCTGCGTAGGACAAGCCGCCGAAGAGCCACGCCCCGCCGCCGACCGTCAGCCGGCGCTTGACGCTGCCGAAGCTCGACGAGAACACCCGAGAGAGCGCCTGCCCCGCCGGGATCGCGATCAGCGCCGTGGGCTGGTTCGCCGCCACGCAGCGCAAGAAGCCCTCGCGGCCCATGCCGGGATCGATGAGCACCGGCACCGCGCCGAGCTTGTACAGCGCCATGCCGACCACAAAAAACTCGAAGCCCGGCGTGACGAGCATCGACACCCGCTCGCCCCGGGTGATGCCCAGACGCTCTTGAAGCCCCCAGGCCAAGGCGTCGCTGCGCTCGTGCAGGGCCTTGAAGCTCAGCGTGTCGTAGAGGCGGTAGCCGTCCTCGGGGTGGTAGTCCCCGGCCATCGACAAGGCCACGGCGTCGGGCCGGGCGGCGGCGTGCCCCGCGAGCATCGACGCGAAGTTGTGGAGCCCGTGCGCGCTCACGTCGCCTCCACAAGCTCACGCACGGCGGCGATCACCCGCTCCGGGGCGTCCTCCATGACGTAGTGCCCCACGTCGTCCCAGGCCGTCGAGCGCGCCCAAGGCATCCGCGACTCAAACTCCCGGCGGAAGGTCGGCGAGAAGCACCAGTCCTTGTCGCCCCACAGGAGCCGCACCGGGAGATCCTTGAGGCGCCCAAGCCCCCCCTCGACCTCTTGCAGCGTCTTGTAGCTCGGGTGATCCGGCGACATCGGGATGTCCTGGACGAAGCGGTGAATCGCCACCCGATCGTCCCACGAGGCATACGGCGCGGTGAGCCCGCTCTTGACCGCCGCGGAGAGCGGCCGCTCCGTCGTGCGCCAGGTCGCCGCCCAGACGAAGCCGTTGAAGCCGCGCACCATCACGTCGCCCAAGAGCGGCACCCGGCAGGCCGCGATCGACGGCGGGATGTGCGGTGAGGGGAAGGCCCCGGTGTTCGTGATCACCACCCGCTTGATCCGGGGCAGCTCACGCAAGGCGGCGCCGAGGCCGATGGGCCCGCCCCAGTCGTGAACGATGAGGGTGATGTCGCGCAGATCAAGGGCCTGGATGAGCCGCTGCACGTTGCCGATGTGGTCGGCGAGGCGGTAGCTCCAGTCCTGGGGTTTGTCGGAGAGGCCGCAGCCGATGTGATCGGGGATGACCACCCGGGTCGTCTGGGAGAACGCCGGGATGAGCGCGCGCCAATAAAACGACCAGGTGGGGTTTCCGTGCACCGCCAAGATCGCCGGGGCGCGCTGGGGCCCCTCGTCGAGGTAATGCATCCGGCCGCCGTCCACGTCCAGGCGACCGCCTGTCCAGGGGTAGAGGGCCGCGGCCTCCGCGCTCAGCACCACAGGGGAGTTGCTCACCAGTCCACCCTCATCATCGCGACGTTAAGTCCGCTGCCGATGCCCATCAGCGCGGCCGTCTGGCCCGTGCGCAGACGACCCTGCTCGACGGCCAAGGCGAGCGTGATCGGCACCCCCGCCGCGCCGACGTTGCCCAGGCCGGTGTACACCCGCAGCGCCTTGGCGTCGGGCAAGGAGAGGTTCTTGATCAGGGCCTCGTGGTTCGCCTTGCCGACCTGGTGTAAGGCGTACTCGGCGATCTGCGGGTGATCCCAGCCGAGCTCGACCCGGCTCAAGTCCCAGGTGCGCCGGGCCAAGGCCACGCCCTCGGCGAGGAGCTTGGGCGGGTCGGTGACCATGCCCGTCTCGGTGCCCAGACACAGGCGGTTGTGCTCCGTGGCCGCCTGAAACACCCCGCCGCGCAGGCGGTGCCCGGTGCGGCTGTCCTCTGAGCGGCGCAGCACCATCGCCACGGCCGCCGAGCCCAAGGTGAGCGTCGCGAGGTTGTCGCGGTAGGTCGAGGCGTTGGCCTCGGGGCGCCGCAGCCGCTCCAAGGTGGACTCGGTGACGACGCGGCTGCCTTCGCCGGCCACCACCATGCCCACCCGACAGGCGCCCTGCTCGATGAGGTTCCCGACGACCGACATCGCGCTCAGGAAGCCCAAGCAGGCGTTTCCGACGTCAAAGTTGAGGCAGGCGCTCTTGAGCCGCAGGTTGCCATGCACCAGGCAGGCCACGGACGGCTCCAAGAAGTCGCGGCACACGGACGACGAGACGAGCACGTCTACGTCCGATGTGGCGATCTTCGCCTCGTCCAAGGCGGCGCGGGCGGCCAAGGTGGCGGCGTCGGATGGGGCGACGCCGGGCTCCCAGAAGCGGCGCTCCTGAATGCCGGTGATCGCCTCCAGCCAGCCCGGACGAATGCCGAGGCGCTGGTAGAGCGGCGAGAGCGCGGCCTCGATCGCCGCGGTCGTCATGACCTGGGGGGGCAGCGTGTAGGCGAGGGCCTCCACGTTGACCCGTTCGAACAGCATGGGGCGCTCCAGTTCGACCTGCGGACTAACCCAACCCCTCCGCCGACGCACCTCTCCCCTGGACAGCGCGTGTTGCCAAGTTAGAAACAGACCCTTGCAAAGTCAAGCAACGGAGATCCGATGAACAGCCCCGACCACGAGCGCCAGAGCCTGCCCGACCACGCGAACGAGCCGGACGACCGGGCCTTGGACATCGACCAGGTGGGCATCATCGGCCTCTCTTACCCCATCTCGGTCTGGGATCGGGCGCGGAAGCTCCAGCACACCGTCGCCAAGATCGGCCTCACCGTCGGCCTGCCCCAGCGGTTCAAGGGCACCCACATGAGCCGCTTCGTGGAGATCCTCAACGAGCACCGCGGCGAGCTCTCTCTGGGCACGGTGCCCTTGATCTTGGCCGAGGTCCAGCGCCGCCTCAACGCCGACGACGCCTTCATCGACGTGGCCTTCCCCTACTTCATGGAGCGCCACGCCCCGGTGAGCGGCGCGGCCTCGCTCATGGAGTACCTCTGCGCGTTTCACGCCGCCTTACGCGGCCCGGCCTTGGAGTTCACCCTCAAGGTGACCGTGCCGGTGAAGACGCTCTGCCCCTGCTCCAAGGCCGTGAGCCAGTACGGCGCCCACAACCAGCGCGGCCTGATCACCGTCGAGGCCCGGTTTGACGGCATGTTGTGGATCGAGGACATCGTCGAGGCCGTCGAGTCCTGCGCCTCGTCCCCGCTCTACGCCCTGCTCAAGCGTGAGGACGAGAAGTACGTCACCGAGAAGGCCTACGAGAACCCGCGCTTCGTCGAGGATCTCGTCCGCAACGTCGTCATCGCCCTGCGCGACCGCGAGGGCGTGCGCTGGCTGCGGGTGAGCGCGGAGAACATCGAGTCCATCCACAACCACTCCGCCTTCGCCCAGATCACC
>JBEAVX010000357.1:0-3601 GCA_041160755.1 Pseudomonadota bacterium | reverse complement strand
GCTCCGCCATCAGCCACGGAAGGTCACCCGCGCACACCCGCGCGATCAACTCCAACAGCCGCGTCTTCCCCGTGCCGTTCTTCCCGAGCACAAGCTGCCGCTTCGCCCCGAGGATCAGCTCCGTCGGGGCGCACCAGCGATGGCGAATGATCTTGAGCCGTGTGAGCCTCATGGTTCAGCCCTCAAAGTACCCATCCACAACACCCAAGGCGTCATCCAAGATCTCAAACCCCTCCTTCAGCTCCGCCGGGGTGATCGTGAGCGGGGGGTTCACATGGAAGCTGCCGTACCGCGTGACCGTGTACAGTCCGCGCTCCTTAATCCGCTTCGAGAAGGCCCCCATCGCCGGGTGGCTGCCGTTGTACGGCGCCATCGGCGTGCCTTTGCTGTCCTTCTGGAGATCGACCATGCCGAACAGACCGATGGCGCGGAAGGTCTTCACCGTGGGGTGGCGGTCCTTCAGGCCTTGCATCTCGGCGCGCATCACATGCTCCATCTCGGCGGCGTGCTGAACGATGCCCTCCTCCTCCATCACGTCGAGGACGGCCAGGGCCGTGCCCATGAGCAGGGGGTGGCTGTTGTAGGTGAGGCCGCCCCAGAACACGTTCTTGCGGAAGTGGTCAGCGATGGGCTGGCGGAGGCCCACGGCGCCGAGCGGCAGGTAAGACGAGGTCAGGCCCTTCGCCATGGTCACGATGTCGGGCACGATGTCACCGTGCTCAAACGCGAACCAGCGGCCCGTGCGGCCAAACCCACACATCACCTCATCACAGATGAGCAGGATGCCGTACTTGTCGAGCAGCGCGCGCAGGCCCTTGAGCCAGCCTTGGGGCGGCGGCAGGATGCCGTTGGTGCCCACGACCGTCTCGATGATCATCGCGGCGATGGTGTGGGGGCCCTCGTACTGAATCACCTCCTCCAGGTAGGTGAGGTGCTGGCGGGTGATGGCGGCCTCGTCGTCGCCCCAGGAGTAGGTGAGCGGCCAGGGGTCCATCACCCGCACGACGCCGGGGGCGCCGGGCTCGTTCGCCCAGCGGCGGGGGTCGCCGGTGAGCTGCATCGTGAGGTTTGTGCCGCCGTGGTAGCTGCGGTAACGGCTGAGGATCTTGTGGCGGCCGGTGAACAGTCGCGCCGCGCGCACGGCGTTCTCGTTGGCCTCGGCGCCGCCCAAGGTGAAGAAGAAGGAGTTGATGTCGCCGGGGCAGATTTGCGCGAGGCGCTGGCCCAGGAGCGCCCGGGACTCCGTGGCGGTGCCCGGGTGAACGAAGATCAGGCCGTCGAGGAGCGACTTCATCTTGGCCACCACCTTGGGGTGGCTGTGGCCGATGTTCACGCTCATGAGCTGGCTGTTGAAGTCGATGAACCGTTTGCCGTCGGGTGTCCAGAAGTACACACCCTCGGCGCGCTCGACGGGCACGACGTCCATGGCGTCGCCCGCGCCCCAGGTGTACATCGTGTGCTCACGGCACAGTCGGACCATCTCGTCGCTGTTCATGCTCGGTCTCTCAGGCTTGCTCACGCAGGGAGCTCGCGCGAAGGTGGCGGGGTGAAGGATCCGTGGGGCAGAAGCCGCATCAGCGCCGTGTGGGTCACGAGCGCCACGGCGAAGCCCACGAACCAGGCGTAGGTGTAGAGCTGGTCAAACACCGCGGGCACAGAGTCCACGAGCTTGACCTGGTGCAGAAACCCGGGGAGGCTGGGGGCGATGGCCAAGGCCAAGGCGATCATCGCCGCCGGGTTGAAGCCTCCGGCGTAGGTGTAGGGGCCCTCGTTGCGGTAGAGGCCCTCCACATCCAGCACAGTCTTACGCACCAAGAAGTAGTCGGCGACGAGCACGCCGCCGATGGGGCCCAGGAGCGCGGAGTACCCGATGAGCCAGGTGAAGATGTAGCCCGTGGGGTCGGCCATGAGCTTCCAGGGCATCATCACCACGCCGATCACCGCCGTGACCATGGCGCCCATCCGGAAGGTGATCCGCTGGGGATCGGCGTTAATCATCGCGTTCGCCGGGGAGACGACGTTCGCGGCGATGTTTGTGCTCAAGGTGGCGATGATGAGCGCGAACAGGCTCAGCCCCACGGTGAGCAGCCCGCCGATGCGGCCGACCAGCACGGTTGGATCCCAGATCGCCTCGCCGTAGATCACCGTCGTCGCGCTGGTGACGGCGACGCCGATGAACGCGAACAGCGTCATCGTCGCCGGGAGCCCGATGGCCTGGCCGAGCACCTGATCGCGCTGGGTCTTCGCGTAGCGGGTGAAGTCGGGGATGTTGAGGCTCAAGGTGGCCCAGAAGCCCACCATCGCCGTGAGGCTCGGGAAGAACACCGAGGCGAACTGCCCCGCCTTCGCGCCGCCCTCGGCGAACTGGCTCGGCGTGGCCAACATCGGGCCAAACCCGCCGGCCTCGCTGTACGCCCAGCCCAAGAGCGCGAGGCCCATCACGATCAGAAACGGCGCCGCCCAGACCTCCAAGGCCCGGATGGACTCTACGCCGCGCCAGAGGATGGCGACCTGCACCCCCCAGAAGATGAAGAAGCAGACGAGCTGGGAGAATGAGATGCCGATGAAGCCCAAGGGCGTGGCGTCGAGCACCCCGCCCAAGGCCACGTTCGCGAGCTGGAAGATGGCCGAGCCGCCCATCCAGGTCTGAATGCCGAACCAGCCGCAGGCCACGAGCGCGCGCAAGAGCGACGGCACATGGGCGCCACGAACCCCGAACGCCGCCCGGGCCAAGACCGGGAACGGCACGCCGTACTTCGTGCCCGGGTGACCGTTGAGGATCATCGGCACGAGCACGATGAGGTTGCCCAAGAGCACCGTGCCCACGGCCTCGCTCCAGCTCATGCCTTGGGAGATGAGCCCCGCGGCGAGCATGTACGTCGGCACACAGACGACCATGCCGATCCACAGGCTCGCCATGTCCATCACCGACCAGTGCCGCTCGGCGTCAAGCACCGGGCGGATGTCGTCGTTGATGAGGCTCGGATCGGGGTGTTTGGGCGACTCGGTCATGGCGGCTCCTGCTCAGGACTTACGTTGCACAGGAGCGCGGGTGTCTTGCAGGTTCCGCCGGGCCTGGGTGTCCCAGAACGGCGCAAAACACGGGCGGTTGACGTACTGGCCGCGACCCCGCACGGTCTGGAGCTGATCGTTCTCCCACACCACCATCCCCCGAGAGAGCGTGATCGCGGCGTTGCCGGTGATCTCCATGCCCTCGTAGATGTTGAAGTCGATGTTCTGGTGGTGGGTCTTCGCGGAGATCGTGCGGGTCTTGTTTGGGTCCCAGATCACGATGTCGGCGTCGGCCCCGGCCATGATCGCGCCCTTCTGGGGGAAGATGTTGAAGATCTTCGCGCAGCTCGACGAGGTGGCGGCGACGAACTGGCTCGGCGAGAGCTTGCCCGTGCGCACGCCGTGGTGCCACAGAACACCCATGCGGTCCTCGACGCCGCCGGTCCCGTTGGGGATCTTGCGGAAGTCGTCTACGCCCGCCCGTTTTTGAGGCGTACAGAAGCAGCAGTGGTCTGTCGCCGTCGTCTGCAGCATCCCCGACTGGAGCCCGCGCCACAAGGCCGCCTGGTGCTCCTTCGCCCGGAACGGC
>JBEAVX010000227.1:0-3445 GCA_041160755.1 Pseudomonadota bacterium | reverse complement strand
GGTCCAAGGCGAGCACCCGGCCCTGGTACTGATCATAGAGGCGCTTCAAGAGCGTCTTGGGCTCGTCGGCGGGCAGCCGCTCCCGCAGCCCCGCGAAGCCCAAGGTGGACTGCAGGCCCGTGCCGTGGATGAGCAGCAGAGTCGGCTTGACGGGGTTGCCCGCGGTAGAGAGCAGGCTCGACCAGAGCGCCGAGCTGGGCGTCAATATCGCGCTCGACGGCGGGCTGTCGTCGTCGGCGTTGTCCGGCGTGAAGGTGCGCAGGCGCTCCTTGAACGTGAGCGGCACCGAGAGCCGGCAGCGGGCGCGCCAGGCCAGCTCGCTCACCCCCTCGGTGAGCCCGCTGAGCACGTTGTTCGTGGCGGTTGAGGCGAAGAACGTCGGGCGCCCACCCCCCAGCGCGGCGGCCCCAGCGGCGGCGCGGAGCTTACACGGGGCGTCGTCCTTCTCCTTGAGGCTGATGAGGCTCCAGGTCTGCGTCTGCGCAGAGTCCGACGCGGCCAAGGTGAGGTAGATCGGCACCACGTCACCTTCAGCGGGGCAGGCCACGACCCGCACCCCGTCGGAGGCCAACACGAGATCCGGCGAGCCCAAGAGCACCGCCTCGTACCGCAGCTCCAGGATGTCGCCGTCCTGAACCCCGGCGTGCAGGGCGAGCTCGACGCTGTAGCTCCCGAGGGTGTCATACGCCCGACGCCCGGCGCCGCTCAACAGCCGCTCGACCTCGGCCGGCAGCTCGGGCAGCTCACCCAGCGGTCGGGGCGTGCCGACCGTCAGGCCCGTGCGGTCGTCAGAGCCCCAGCCTTTCTCCGACTCGAGGATCTCAATCTGTATCAACATGGGCGCACCTCACACGATGGATCCGTCCGAAGCACGCCGAGTATACGCGAAGTTCTTGACGCTTCAACCGAGCTTTGGCAGAAGCGCCCCGGTCCGCGCGACGTATCGCCGGTACTCATCGCCGAACGCCTCGGTGAGCATACGCTCCTCGCGAGGGGTGCGGAACCAGACGACGGCGATCACCCCTCCGAGCACGACGACGCCGATGGGCAGCAGCGCTGAAGACAAGAACAGGCCCCCGCTGATCATCAGAAACGCCGTGTACATCGGGTGCCGCACGGTCTTGTAGGGGCCGACCATGATCAAGGCGTGGCCCTCCCGAATGCGCAGGCGATGGGAGAACCACACGCCGAGGCTCTGGTGGACCCAGGCGAGCAGGCCCACCCCCGCCGCCGCCACGGCGAGGCCCAGGACACGCAGCGCCATCGGCACAGTCAAGGTGACTGGCGCGAGCACCTCCGGGCGAAACAGGTACAGCCCCAGCGTGCCGACCCAGACCGGCAAGAACAGGACACGCAGCGGCAGCACCCACGCCCCCTCGCCCACGTCCCGGGCCCCCGGCTCCATGACCTGCGCCCGCCGCGCCCAGCGCGTGCGCACGACCATCATCGACAGCGCCACCACGAAGAAGCCGATCCGAAGCAGACTCTCCATCGTTCACCTCCTTATTGATAATGACATTCATTATCATAAAGACGCGCCGACCGCACAAAAAACTTCAGGTCCTCTTCACAAGACCGCCCCTTCTTGGCTCAGAACGGCCAGAACACCGGGATCAGCCACACACACATGCCCCAGATCACGATGTTCAGGGGCAGGCCGATGCGCACGAAGTCCGAGAAGCGGTAACCGCCGGGGCCATACACCATGAGGTTCGTCTGGTAGCCGATGGGCGTCGCGAAGCAGGCCGAGGCCGCCATCGTCGTCGCGAGCACGAAGGGCATCGGGCTCACCTTGAGCTGGTCGGCGACGGAGATCGCGAACGGGAAGATGAGCGCGGCGGCGGCGTTGTTCGTCATCACGTTCGTCAACATCGCCCCGGCGAGGTACACCGCGGCCAAGGCGACGGCGGGCGTGGAGGCGAAGTTCGAGATGATGGCGTCGGCGAGCACACGATCGAGGCCCGACTTGCCGATGGCCTCGCCGAGCCCGAAGGCCGAGGCGATGGCGATGAGCACCGGCCAGTCCGCCGAGCGTCGGGCCTCGCTCACCGTGCAGCAGCGGGTGACGATCATCGCCCCCGCCGCCAAAAACGAGGCCTGGAGCATGTCCATCAGGCCCACCGTCGCCACGGTCACCATCACCGCGAGGATGAGCCCGGCCCGCCACGCCCGCTCGTGGCGCAGGGGGGTGGAGTCGGCCACCTCACTCACGAGGTAAAAGTCGCGGCGGTTTCGGTGGGAGAGGACCCAGTCGTTGTGGGTCTCCATCAGCAGCGTGTCGCCCTCATGAAGCTCGATGTCGCCGATCTTCATGTTGAGCTTCACGCCGTGGCGGGCGACGGCGATGACGACGGCGTTGTACACCGAGCGGAACCGCGCCGAGCGGATGGACTGGCCCACGAAGGGGTTCGAGCGCGAGACGACGGCCTCGACCAAGCAGCGGGCCTCCCGCGCGCCGCCGAGCTTGTGGACCTGATCGTCCGCCGGGGTAAGCCCAGGGAGGCGCTGCAGGTCGATCACCGACTCCAAGATCCCGGCGAAGACGAGGCGATCCCCGGCCTCCAAGCGCTCTTCAGGGCCAACGGCGGCGATGACGCGGTCGCCACGGTCAAGCTCCACCAGGAACGCGCCGGGCAGGTGCCGCAGCCCGGCCTCCTCGATCGTCTGCCCGACGAGGGGGCTCGTGGGCCGCACGACCAGCTCGACGGTGTACTCCTTCATGTCGGCGTCTAAGCTGAGCGCCGGGGCACGATCCACCAACAGCTTCGGCGCGAGCAGGATCATGTACACCACGCCAAACAAGGCCACGGGCACGCCGATCCACGAGATCTCAAACATGCCCATCGGGCGCAGATCCTCGCGCCCCTCGGAGGCCGCGGTGAGCAGCCCCTGCACGACGAGGTTCGTGGACGTGCCGATGAGCGAGCAGGTGCCGCCCAGAATCGCCGCGTAGCTCAGGGGGATGAGCAGCTTTGACGGCGCGAAGCGGTTTTGGCGGCCCCACTCCACCGTCGCGGGCATGAGCGCGGCGACGATCGGCGTGTTGTTCAAGAAGGTGCTCATCGCGGTGACGGGGATCACCAGCCGGGCCAAGGCGGCGCGCACGGTCTTGGGCCGCCCGAGCACCTGCCGGGCGAGGCGGGAGACGGCGCCGGTCTCGCGGAGGCCACCAGCCACCACGAACAAGGCGCCGACGGTGAGCACGCCGGAGTTGGAGAAGCCGCCGAAGGCCTCGTCGGCGCTCAGAACGCCGCTCACGAAGAGGATCACGACGCTCGTGAACAGCACCGCGTCGGGCGCGAGGGCCGTAAACGCCAGCGCGCCGACCACGCTGACGAGCACGCTCAGGGTGATCCAGCTCTCCAGTGTCATGCCGGTGGCCTCATCGGGTTGGAGCTTACCCTCCCGCATCCTATCGCGGATCCACCACGCGGGGTCGCGGTCC